>NZ_BAABHS010000024.1:0-147054 GCF_039542225.1 Yinghuangia aomiensis
GACGGGCGGCGACGCGGCCCCGGCCGCTTTCACGCCGCCGTCGCCGCGCAGCGACCAGGCCGCGGCGACGCCGCCGGCGACGGCGACCGCGCCGACGCCGAGCAGCCCGACGAGCAGCTTGCGGCGGCTCGGATCGGGCCCCGGCGGCGGAGGCGCGTGCGGCGGCCGCGGGGGCATGTCGACGGCCGTGCCCGGCGCCGTCAGGGGAACCGTCGGCGGGGGGAACACGGCAGGGCCCGGCGTGGACGCGTCGGTGGGGTCCACGGGCCGGCTCCACGTGGTGGCCCCCGCGATCGCCTCGTGCGTCGCGCCGACGGGGTCGGGCGGCCGGATCGGCGTCGTGCCTCCCGCCATCACCTGGTCCATCGCGACGATGTCCGCGGTGAGGTCCGGCGGGAGCCAGCTTCCCGCCGACGCGGGCGGGCCGGTGCGGTCGACATACGCGATCACGTCGCGGGGTGTGGGGCGGTCCTCGGGGTTCTTGGCGAGGCATCGCTCGACCATGCCGCGGATCGCCGCCGGGACCGCGGAGGTGTCCGGGGCGTCGTACAGGACACGGTGCAGCACGTCGGGCACGGAGCCGCCGCCGAACGGGGGCACGCCCGTCGCCGCGTACAGGATCGTCGCGCCGAGGGCGAACACGTCGCTCGCCGCCATCGTGGGCCCGGCCAGGGCCTGTTCGGGCGCCATGTACCCGGGGGTGCCCATCACGGTGCCCGCCGCCGTGAACGGCGTGCCGTCCATCAACCGCGCGATGCCGAAGTCGATGACGTGCGGCCCGTCGAGCGCCAGCATGACGTTCGCGGGCTTGAGGTCGCGGTGCACCAGTCCAACCGCGTGAATGCCCTCCAACGCCTCGGCGATCCCGGCGAGCAGGGCGCGCAGCGGAGCTTCGGGCAGCGGGCCGCGCCGGGCGACCGCCTCGCCGAGGGTCAGGCCGGAGACGAACCGGGTGGCCAGCCAAGGCACTTCGGTGTCCGCCCCGGCGTCCACCAGCGGTGCCGTGAAGGCGCCGGAAACCGCCCGCGCCGCCGCCACTTCACGCCGGAAGCGTTCGCGGAACCCGGCGTCGCGGGCGAGTTCGCCGCGGACGACTTTGACCGCGACGGTCCGTCCGGCCGCCGACCGGCCGAGGTACACCCGGCCCATGCCGCCGGCGCCGAGTCGGCCGAGAAGCGTATAGGGGCCGACCCGCGTCGGGTCGGTGGCGTCCAGGCGATGCAAGGGCTCTCCAACGATCGTGCGTACGTGCGGAGCCGACGGCCGCTCAGGTGCCGCTCGCGCTCACCCTGGTCAGCGTCGTGCCCTTCCCGAACCACACCGCGCCGCCGCCCGCGGCGACGGCGGGCGCCCCCGGGGTGCCCGGGTTCGGGTCCGCGAACTTCCAGCGCGGCGCACCGGTCGCCGGGTCGACGGCCCAGAGGGTCGAGCGGTCGTCGGGGACGTACAGGTTGCCGTCCGCGATCCGGAGCCGGCGCCGCCCGTCGGTGCCGAGCGAGCCGCCGTCGAGGACGGTGCGCCAGCGGACCTTGCCGGTGGCCGCGTCGAGCGCGAACAGGCCGGGCTGCCCGGCCACGAACACCGTCTTGCCGTCCGGGGCGGCCACCGGCCAGCCGAAGTTCGGCTGCGCCGTGCCGGCGTCGAAATCCCATGCGGGCTTGCCCGTGAGGGCCTCGAAGGCCACGACCTTGCTTCCGGCGACCACGAAACGGTCCGCGGCCAGGCAGGCGGTCTCCCACGCCGCACCCATCTGGAGGTACGCGGCGCCCGGAACATCGGCTTTCCAGCTCTTCGCGCCGGTCGCCCGGTCGAGGGCGACGACGGAGCCGTTGATTCCGGTCGAGCGGCCGGCCAGCAGCGGGACGCCCGGCGGCGGGGCGACCAGCAGTGCCCCGATGTCGAGGCCCGAGGCCGTCCAGAGCGTCTTGCGGGCGGCGGTGTCGACGGCCCACACGAAACCGTCGCCGGGGGTGGTTGCGGCGCTGATGTTGTCCAAGTCCATGTGGCTGCCGCTCACATAGACCACGGAACCAGCGGTACTTGCTGCGCCCGCGGTCCCTGCTGCGCCCGCGGTACCGATCACCGACATCGCGAACCAGTTGGGCTCGGGCACGGCCAGCGACCACGCGACCGCGCCGGTGGCCGTGTCGACCGCCACCAGGCCGCTGCTCTGCACGGACGTCATCTGGGTCAGCCCGCAGAAGTAGAGCGTCCGGTCGACGACCAGGCCATTGGCACCGAGCGCGGTGCCGGTGGGGATCGTCTGCGTCGGCCCCCAGCGGAACGAGCCGTCGGTCCCGACCGCGCTGATCGACTGCGGGCCGAAGCTGACCACGAGGTCGCCGGCGAGGGCGATGCCCGACGTCGTGCTCGTCAGTTGCGCGGTCGACCATGCATTCGCGGCGCGCGTCGTCGACGCCAGGGTGTTGCGCGCAGCAGGCGTGGGCGAGTCGGATGCCCCCCCGAAGCCTTTGAGCAGTACGGCGGCGGTGCCGGCCCCCGCGAGGGCGACGGCACTTCCCGCCCCGATGAGCAGCGCCCGGCGGCTCGGCCCACGCTGCCCCCGCGGCGGGGTGGGCGGCGGGGTCGAGGGCGGCGGAGGCGGGGACCACGGCTGCCGGCCGGGGTGGATGCCGTCCGCCCATCCCGGCACCGATGCCGATGCCGTCGGCAGCTCGGACACCGCCGGCAACGCCGCGATCGCCGCGCGCACCGCGACGATGTCGGCGGTGATCCCGGGCGGCAGCCAACTGCCTTCGCCGACGGACGTCCCGTTGTCCTCGATGTACTCGACGATCTGCGCGGGCGTCGGCCGCTGCGCCGGGTCCTTCGCGAAGCACGCGGCCAGCAGGGTGCGCAGCGGCTCCGGCACCGGGCCCAGGTCCGGGTCGGTGCCCACGACGCGGAACAGCAGCGCGGCGTGCGTGCCTTGGCCGAACGCGCCCTCGCCGGTGGCGGCGTAGTAGGCGGTCGCGGCGAGCGAGAAGACGTCGCTGGCCGGGGTGAGTTCGTTGTTCAGCGCCTGCTCGGGCGACATGTAGCCGGGCGAGCCGATGACGGCGTCCGTGGCGGTCAGCGACGTGCCGTCCAGCGCCCGGGTGATCCCGAAGTCGATGACGTGCGGCCCGTCGAGCGCCAGCATCACGTTGCCGGGCTTGAGGTCGCGGTGCACGAGCCGTGCGGCGTGCACGTTCTTGAGCGCCTCGGCGATTCCCGCGACCAGCATGTGCAGCGGCCCGCCTTGCAGCGGACCGTGCTTGGCCACCGCGTCGCCGAGCGACAGGCCCGGGACGAACGCGGTGGCCATCCACGGCGGACGCGCGTCCGGAGCGGCGTCCACGACGGCCGCGGTGTAGGCGCCGGAGACCATGCGCGCCGCGTCGACTTCCTTGGCAAAGCGTGCCTGGAAGGCGGCCTGGTCGGCCAGGTCGGTGCGCACCACCTTGAGCGCCACGGTGCGCCCGCCGCTCGACCGCGCCAGGTAGACCGTCCCCATGCCGCCCGCCCCGAGCCGGCGGAGCACGGTGTACGGCCCGACCCGGCGCGGATCACCGGCCTGCAGGACTTCCAAGACTTCCCCCGTCGTTCGCAACGTGGCGCGAGAATACTCGCAGCGGCGAGGGATATTCGACCCTGTGCCCGACCGGTCGGTCATCAACGAAGGGGATGGGCTGAGGCCATGCTGCACGCCGGCCCAGGGGGCGACGGGGGTCCCGGCGTCAGACAGTGATGCGCCTGAACTCCGCCTCGTACTGCTTGGCCTGATCGGGAGTCAGGTTGAACGTCATCGGCGCACGTGGGCGCGCCTGAGGCCCTCCCAGCTAGCTGGAAGGGCCTTCAGGGGGACGCGGGTGCGAGGGTCAGACGTGTACGACCGGGCGGGGCTGGGACTCGGTCGGGGAGTCGGTCTGCTCGGCGATTTCGCGGGTGGCCGGCTTGCGGAGGCCGAGCGCGACCAGGACGGTGAGCGCGATGCCGCCGACCGCGAGCAGGATCGCGGTGCGCAGGCCGTCGGTGGTCGCCGAGCGGAGGGCGTCGCCGGTCAGCCCGTCGAGGCCGGAGTTGGCGACCGCGACGAGGAGGGCCAGGCCGACGGCGCCGCCGATCTGCTGGGTGGTGGACGCGACGCCGGAGGCGATGCCCTGGTCCTCGGCCGGCACGCCGAGCGCGGCGGCGCCGAACATCAGGGTGTACCCGGCGCCTTGGCCGACGCCGAGGACGAGCAAGCCGGGCACCAGCGCGAGGTAGGACGCACCCGTCGACATGCCGAGCGCGACCACGACCGCGCCGACGCCGCCGACCACCAGGGCCGCGATCATGATCGGACGGATGCCGTACCGGGTGGCGAGCCGCCCGGCCGCCTGCGCCCCTGCGGCGATGGCGACCATCGGGACGAGGAACGCGAGCCCGGTGGTCATCGGGCCGTAGCCGTGCACGCCCTGGAAGTAGACGGTGAGGAAGTACAGCAGCGTGCCGAAGGTGCCCATGTACAGGAACGTGATGGCGGAGCCGGTGGTCAGGTTCCGGTTGCGGAACAGCCGCAGTGGCAGCAGCGGGTGCGCGCTGCGCCGTTCGACGGCGACGAAGGCGGCGAGCAGGGCGAGGCCGGCGAACGCTGCGCCGAGCACCACGGGGGACGTCCAGCCCGACTCCGGGCCTTGGACGAGGGTGAAGACCAGCGCGGTGATGCCGACGGTCGAGGTGAGCGCACCCGCCAGGTCGAACGAGGGACGGTCGCCGGTACGCGGCGCGTCGGGGGCGATCAGCGTGAAGGACAGCAGCGCGGCCAGCCCGGCGAGCGGGACGTTGACGAAGAACACCGATTCCCAGCCGAACGCGTCGGTCAGCACGCCGCCCAGCAGCGATCCGAGGATCATCCCGCTGCCGCCCGCGGTCCCCCACACCGCGAACGCCCGGTTGCGCTCACGGCCTTCCGCGAAGCTCGTGGACACCAGGGTCAGGGTCGCGGGGAAGAGGAAGGCCCCTCCGACGCCCTGCACCGCCCGGGCCGCGATCAGTGTGCCGGGGTCGGTGGCGAGGCCGCCGAGCAGCGAGGACCCGGCGTACAGCGCGAGCCCGAGGGCGAACATCCGGCGCGGCCCGAACAGGTCGCTCGCCCGGCCGCCGAGCAGCAGGAACCCGCCGAAGGCGACGGCGTAGGCGCTGATCACCCACTGCAGGTTCTGCGCCGAGAAGCCCAGGCCCGAACCGATCTCGGGCAGGGCCACGTAGACGATGTTGTAGTCGATCGAGATGATCAGCTGGGCGAACGCCAGCAGGGCCAGGGTGAGTCCCAGGCGGCGGCGCGGGGCCGCGGCGTCTTCGGGCAGGTTCTCGGGCATGGGGGGACCGGCTCTCTGTGCGTGGCTGTGGGTGGGGCGGGGTGGGTGCGCGGGTGGCCGCGGGGGCGCGGTTCAGGCGGTGGTGCGTGCAGTTCGGTTGGCGATGTGTGCGGCTCAGCCGGCGATGTGCGCGGCGGCTTCGGCCAGGGACGCCTGCCACGCGGGGCTGGCGAAGTAGTGGTTGTCGTACGTCTGCGAGCTGTCCTTGATGTCCTGGACGGTGGCCTCGCCGCGGTTGACCCGCTCCAGCAGCCGGTAGTAGTCGAACCGGTGCAGGCCCGGGGTGAAGACGACGAGCATGTCGCCGGTCGCACCGGGAGCCGGCGCGAAGGCGTGCGGCACGGTCGGCGGGACGGTGAGGAAGTCGCCCTTCTCCAGGGTCAGTACCTCGTCGCCGACCAGGATCCGCATCGTGCCGTCCAGCACGAAGAACATCTCGGTGGCCTTCGTGTGGAAGTGCGCCGGGGCACCCGGCGAGCCCTTCTCGAACGTCGCCCGGTTCGCGGTCAGCGCACCGCCGGTGGCACCCGCGTCGGCGAGCAGCGTGATGAGGCTGGTGGGACCGTCCTGCAGCACCTCCGCCTGCTCGGCGCGGACGAGGACGGGAGCGGCGGTCGGGTTCGCGTTCATGATGATGTTCCTCCAGGTCAGAAGCACTTTCGGGCGGCTTCGCGGCCGCCCCGCCGGGCTTGCGGAAGTAAATCTAGAAGCCCGGATGACCCGGGAAATAGTTCAATCCACACGCGTTTTCATGGGTCAAATCTGCAAGCCGCTCAAGCCTGGCAACCTCCCTTCCGACCGGTCGAGTCGGCCGGGGGGCTTGTCGCTAGGCTTTCGGGCCGTGTCCAACCTGAGCGGCGTTCAGCACGCGACCATTAATGCGATAGCCGACAATGCCGGCCGCGCGACGCTTCCCTTCCAGCGAGCACACCGGGCGGAGGCGTACGCGACCGCCTTCTGGTTCAACGAGTTGCTGGAGACCACGGCCGACGGGGAAACGATCCGCCAGTACCTCGTGACCGCCGGTGAACCGGCCCGGGTGGAGACGGCGGAGTTCACTCTGCGGCCGGAGCTGTGCGCACCGGCGATGAGCGCGGAGAAGCTGCTGGTCTCCGACTTCGCCGACGGCTGGACGCACCTTCCCGACCTGGGGGTCGCCGTCACGTCCACTACGTGGTTGCACGCCCACGGCGCCCGCAAGGGGTGGGAGTGGACCACCGACGAGATCACCGACGGCATCGCGGCCAAGGACGAGGACATTGCCGCCCTCGGCAAGGAACCGGTGCCGGCCTATCTCCTCGGCCACGACGTGAACGCGGAGAACGGTGCGCGGGAGCAGGCCGTCGTGGTCGGCACGGTGAGCCGCGACCGTCGCGGCGGCGTGACGTGGGCCGGCAACGCACCCCAAGGATGCGTCGGTGCACCGGTGTTCGTCGGGGTGAGCCTCCGCGACGCGAGCTTCCGGCTGGTCTGCGTCGGCGTGCTCCTGCCCGGCCGTGGCAGCCACCCCATCGCCACGTTCGACCGCATCAGGGCCGCCTTGAGCAACCTGGCCGCGGACACCACCCCGGCCGCCGAGGCGACGGGACAGACTCCGCGGACGCCTGAACCCAAGCGACGGTGGTGGCAGCGACGCGGCTGATGGGGCCTACACCCCGACTGCGGTCCCGGGTGGGCGAGTCGGTCGTGGAGCCCGGTCACGGCGATGACGGCATCACTCGGCGTCGTGCGACCTTGCCGCCCACCACGGGTGATGGGTGGCAAGGTCGCGGCCCAGGAAGTCGGACCGGCCAGTGTGAGCGTCAATCAGCGCCGCGTACAGGTCGCGTGCCGCGGACGGATCGCCGGCCTCCCCCGTCCACTCGGCCACGTTGCCGCGCACATCCAGCGTCTCGAAGTCGTCCGGGCCCTGGGACGACGTCAACGCTTCCAGGTCGGTTCGGCTCGCGTCCCGCCACCTCGCCATGCGCTCCCGGTACTCCGCTTCGTCGGGCACCCAATCCGCCCCAGGCGCGAACGACTGCCGGTCGATCACCGCCCCCCTCCGTCTCGCACCGTGTCGGTTTCCGACCGGGCCACTCATCGTGCAGCCTGCACGCCTACGGAGAGCCAAGCCGCGGTCAGTAGCCGTGTTCCTGGCTGCGGCGTGCGGTGGTGTTGTCCCGGGGGGTGGCGCGGCTGTCGGGTGTGCGGCTGTTGGTGGAGCGGGGGGCGCGGGGTGGATCCGGTGCCTGTGGGCGTCGGGGGGTGTTGAGGGTGGAGACCGGGCCAAGGCCGACGGTGGCGAACGTGGCTGTGGTTGCGGGAGCCGGGGTGAAAGGCATCCCGCCTGGGCTGGTTGTCGGTGCGGGCATCCCGGGGGCGCGCGGCTCGGAGAACATCCTTGGGCCTGTCGGGCGAAGGCCGGGGAGGAGGGGCAAGGCCGCTCGGATATTCGCGGTGTGCGCTCGGGTGACGTTCCGGGCCGAGTAGCGTTGGCGGTCGATCTCCTGTTGGCGGGCGACCGGGTCGGCGGTCGGCAGGCCCGTCCGCGGGTCGAGGGATCGGCGCAGGTGGGCCATCCGGTCGCGGAACGGGCCGGCGTCGACGGTGATCGCGCCGTAGGAGTAGCCCAGTGCCGCCAAGGCCGTAGTGGCTTCGTCCGCATCCCAGCCCGCCACGTAGAGCTTGGTCTTCGACTCGGCGAACGCCTCGCTTTTGTTCATGGCGGCGTAGGTGCCGATGAGCACCTCGATGTTGTGCTCGTTGAGCATGGCCAGCTGAGGGGACAGCGCGAAACCTTCATGCCCCGGGCCGTTCCGCGCGGCCAACCTGCCGATCATGTGAGACGCGATGTCCTCGTACGATTCGCCCGTGTCCTCGGCCCTCGTCTTGGCCAGCAAGAGGGTCGTGCCAACGCTTTCGAGGTTGAGCTGGACGTCCCCCGGCAGCAGATTCGGGATGAAGTCGTCGACGAACAGCTCGGTGAGAGTCATTCCTTCGACGTGCGACAACTCGTGCAGCGTCGCGAGCGTCGCGACGAACTCCGGTGCCTCGTCCAGGAGGTGCGAAACACCGAGGCGGGCCGCGAAGTCCGGGATCTCCTCACGTCGGTCGTTGCCGAAGTGTGCGCGGCTCAGACGGACTCGGCCGCTGACATTGCCGCTGTCACCGAGTGTGCCGGGCCCAGGCCCCAGATCGTCGCTGTACAACAGGCCCC
Organism: Yinghuangia aomiensis; assembly: GCF_039542225.1. Taxonomy (NCBI): domain Bacteria; kingdom Bacillati; phylum Actinomycetota; class Actinomycetes; order Kitasatosporales; family Streptomycetaceae; genus Yinghuangia; species Yinghuangia aomiensis. The sequence goes on from NZ_BAABHS010000024.1 coordinate 8,542, forward strand.
GGAGCCGGCCGTGCCGGGGCTGGTGCCGGAGCCATTGGTCGACGCCGAGCGCGACGAACTTGGTGTAGTAGAGGTCGCCTCCGGTGAAGTCGATCGCGACGTGGTTGCCCTGTGCCTCGTACAGGCGCTGGTTCACCAGGACGGCCAACTCCGCCGTGCTGCTCGCGCGCACGATCCGGTCGAGGAACTGGTCCGCCGCGGCACGGGGACGTTTGTGTGCCGGGTTCATCCTGTCTCCTGCGCGGTTTCCGGTGCAGCGCCGGGTCAGCTTAGCTTCGGAGTTCGCGCCGCACCGGACCACTGTCCCGGGAACGCGATGGGTCGTACGCGGGAGCGGCAGGGCAAGCCGGCCGGACGCGTGCGGACTTCGCGGCGGATACCGTGAGACCCGCTGTGGAAGGAGCATCGCGGATGGCTGACAGAGGTCAGGTACCGCCCGCCAGCGCGCCGCCATCTTCCGCAGTCCCGACGGGCAGCTTTCCGGCGGCGACCACGACCGCGCCAAGCTCCGCGGTGACCACGGCCGTGACGAGTGTTAGCCGCTCGGAGACGTGCGTCGGTCCGCGTCGCGGCCCGTTGCCAAGCAGGCCCTGAACTGTCCACTGCCGACCGGACATCAAGCGTCGGAAAGCGCTTCAACCCGGGGCCGTGGCTCGGCGCCTTCCTCGGTTACTCCTCGCGGCCGAAGATCATCCGGTGTCCGCGCGCGGTGTCCATGTACTCGCGGACGCGGTGGATCAGCCCGTCTCGGAGTTCGAAGACGAGGCAATAGTCGTTCTCGTAGCGGTTGCCGTTGGCGAGCGTTGCGGTCATGGTCTCCTCGACGATGACGCGCTCGCCGTCGGCGTGGAACGCGTGGAAGGTGACGGCGACGTCCCGGACGAACAAGCGCGGGAACTTCTCGGCGAGGAAGTGCGCGATCGCTTCCCTGCCGATCATGTGGCTGGGGCCGTTCAGCGCGACCGCCGTCGCGTTCCCCGGCGGCGCCGGCCACTCGGCGTCCTCGGTGAAGACGGCGGAGATCCGTTCCGCGTCGTGACTGGCGAACGCCCTCCAGGCGTCCTGGACGATCTCGCGGCTGCGTGGTGACATGAGCGCGAGGCTAAGCGCGCACGAGCCCCGGATCCGGCGGGTTTCGGACATCGTCACCCCGAAGGCCGCCGAACGCAGCGCCGTCGGCGCGAACTTGCTGCCGCACCTGGCGGATGCCACGCTGCCGGGAGGAAGATCGGGGACTCCCGCCGATGTCGGCGCCGGCGGGGTGGGGAGGGCGGATGGGTTTCGAGGACCTGACGGACGCCCAGGTCGCCGAGGCACTGGCCCAGCGACGGCGCGCGGTGAAGGACGCCGAGGCACTCGCCAAGCGACGGCGGGTGCGGAACGCCGGAACCAAACGTCCCGCGTCGCCGGACCCCGGCCCTGCCCCTGACTCCGACCCGAACCTGCCGCGCGCACGGAGCGTCCCCGGCGGCCGCCGGAACGAGAACTGGCGCGTGACCGTCGACGGCGACGAGTTGCTCCTGCAATTCCCAGCGCCCCTCAACACGTTCCATCTCGACAAGGGCGCCTATCCGCATCCCAAGTGTCCGCCGGAGCCACGGTGCCTTCACCAGTCCGACGTACTCCGCCATTTCAGCGCGAAGGGAATGTCCTGGTCGCCGACACTGCGCCACCGGGCGCCGGACAACCAGTTCTATCTCCGTGACTTCGAACCCGAAGCCGAATTCCCCGAGGTCGTCGACAACGACGACGTGTACTTCAGGACCTCCGAGCAGTGGATTGCCGCGGTGTCGGAGCAACTCCCCCGCGTCTGGGAGGAACGGGACGCCAACCCGTGGCGCGGGCCTATGCGGGGCGATCAACCTATGGACGTCGCCGAGCAATTCGCGGCGGTGTCCCGGAGGCTCACGTTCGTCATCGACTTTTACGAGTCCCGGAATCCGGGGCTGCTGGCCGCCCTCGGCCTGACCGACAAGGTGCTGCAACGCGTACAGGGCCGTCGACTGCCCCGCACGCACACGCCGTTCGGCTTGCAGCACAAGGACTTTCATCCCGGACAGGTGGGCCTCACACCCGACGGCGGACTCCTCGTCATCGACGAGGAGTTCGCCGCGCCGGGATCGTCCGTGTACGACATGACGACCTTCCTGCTGAACGACCACATCGGCACTCGCAACCCGGAGATGACCGCCCGGCTTCTGGACGCGCGCAGCAGGACGGAGCGGGCTTGGTTCAGGGCTTTCGCGCCGCTCGTCGCGGCCGGGAACGCGGTCACCTGGTCCACCTACCTCGTCCGCCAACTACGCGCGCGGTCGATATTCGAACCTGCCACGCACGAGGAACCGAAGGCAACGCTCGGGAAGAGCAATTGGGACCAGGAACTGACGCAGGCGGTGAAGACGTTGAATCGGGAGTTCACCGAATCGCAGCTCTACATTCCCGAGTTGGTCGCCGGACCGGAGAAGGTCCGGGATCGCCTGGACGAATACCTTGCCCAACCACGCGTCTTCGTCTTCACCGGCAAGGATTTGTCCGTCGGCGCCGACGGGCCGAAATCCCTGGCCGAGCGCCCGAAATACCGGGCAAGTCTGCGTCCGACGGTGGCGCCGCGCTCGGAGACGGAACCGGCTCTCCCTACGTTCCCTGCCGCGGCCTACGGGTTCGAACAGGTTTCCAAGTGGCCCAGCCGCCCTGCTCCGGCGACGCGCGCCTCGCCCGGACGGCAGAGAGGACTCCCGCGGCCTGACGGCCTTGCCGCGACGGTTGCCGACGCGGACAAGGCGGTGGGCAAGTTGGCGTACAAGGGCCAGATCCGCAATCTGGCGGTGACACCCTGGTTCGAGCGCCATGTCCACGGCTTGGCGCTCGAACCCTGACCCGCTCCGCACCGCGGCGGAGGCCCACCGCGTCGCCGCTAGCGGCGCTTCGCCGGGCTGCCGCGGCCTGCGCCGCGGGTCATGCGGAACACCCCGTAGGCCGCTTCGAGGGCGCCGATGACGATGAGCACGACGCCCAGCTTGTCGAGCGAGACGGCCGGGAGGTCGACCCGGCCGCCGTAGACCTTCAGCAGCACCCCCACGCCCGACAGACCGACACCGCCGACGACGTCCCTCATGTACGCGCTCCCCTCCGAGTCCTGAGTGTTTCCGACCCGGAAAACGCTAGTTCCGCCCTGGGGTGACCGCGTCCTGCCCGCTGAGGAACCGGCTGTAGACACTTCGATGCAGTCGGCACGGACAGCGGTCCGTTCGCCGCGGCAGGTGCCGGTGCGGGTCACACGTAGTCGTACAGCGTCCGCATCTGCACGATCTCGGACTGCTGTTCGGCGACGATGTGGCGGGCCAGGTTGCGGGTGAACACGTTGGCGCCGTCGGCGGCTTCGGTCCGGGCCATGGCGACCGCGCCGAGGTGGTGCTCGATCATCAGGTCGAGGAACATGCGCGACGCGGTCGGGCCGTCGGCGGCTTCGAGGGCCGCCAGTTGTGCGGTGGTCAGCATGCCGCCGGTGCCGCCGTGGTGGGCGGTGTGGTCGGCGACGGACTTCGCGTCCACCGGCACCGGGTCCTGGTCCCAGGCGGTCAGCCAGCTGTTCATGTCGGCGACTTCGCGGTCTTGGTCGGTGCGGATGCGCTCGGCGAGCGCGGTGACGAGGTGCTGCGTGCCCTGCTTGGCGAGCAGGATGCGGCTCATCTCGACCGCTTGCGCGTGGTGCGGGACCATCGCCAGGGCGAACGTCAGGTCGGCGGCGTTCGGCGGCTTCGGCGACGCGGCCGCGGGCCCGCCCGCGGACGGCGCCGGGGCGGCCGGGGCCCTGCCTGCCGGGGCGTCGGAGGCCGCCGACGGCGCGGCGGCCGTCGGAGCAGTAGCCGTCGGAGCGGCCCCGGCACCGCCGAACGCCAGCGCCGTGAGCGCGACGCCCGCGCCGGAAACGAACAACGCGCAGGCGGCGAACCATCCGCGGGCACGCGACAGCGACACAAGGCCTCCTCGAAGAGATGGCGGACGAAGGACGAGGGTCGCCGCACACCCCGCCGTGAGCAGGCGGGCGGCCCGGCGGCGAGGCGGGGTTGTTCGGTTCGGTGGCGCAGTCGCTTTTCGCGGCTCCGGTGCCGGAGGCTTGACGGGGTGGTGAGTGCCCGCTGCGGCGGGTCTCCCCCGCCGGGTGGGCCTGGAGGTTCATATCGGTTGGTGCGTCGGTGGCGGGTAGTTGGGGCGGCCGCCCCCACCCGTCGAACGGCACGGGCGGGGACGGCCGCACGAGGCGGTTCCGGTCAGTCGACCTGGCCGTTGTGGTCCGTGCGTCCCTTGGGCGTCAGCGGGTTCATCGCGGTCACGTCGCGCGGGAGGAGGTCGAAGCCCTGCCAGTGGATCGGCATCGGGCTCTGGTCCTCGTCGCGGGGGACGTGGTGGAACGGCACCGTCACCCACATCACCGGGTCGGTCAGTGTCTCGCCGTTGACGTATCCGGGGATGTCCTGCGCACCGCATTCCGGATCGGCGTTGAAGCTGGCGAACTTCTCACACGCTTTCGCCTGCGTGAACGATACTGCGGGCGACTGCGCCGGGTTGGCCGCGTACTGCTGGTTGGTCACGGTCTGCACCAGCTCGTAGCTGCGGTCGTGCCCGTCGCCGTTCTTGCTGCTCTGGCTGACGACGCGCCACCACCGCAGGTTGGCGTTCTGGAACGAGCCTTCTTTGGCGATGTCGGTCTTCGCCGTGCTGTAGACCTCGCCGCGCTTGCCGCGCGCGCCGGTGTCGACCGTGTCGTACTGCTCGACCTTCTCCCGCCCGTCGCCGTCGATGTCGAAGTCGACGCGCCACGTGGCGTTGTGGAAGTGGTTGCCGGATATGCCGGTGGCGTTCTTGCCGATCGGCCAGCCCTTGTCCGGCGTGGTCCAGTCCTCCGGCGACAGGTCGCCGGTGGCGCCGAGCCGTGCGGAGACCTGGCCGTCGTCGGCGAAGCGCCACTCCGTGACGTACTCGTACCAGTCGACCTTGGAGATCGTGTAGAGCACCAAGTCCTGCCCGTTGGCGGTGAACAGGTCGCCCAGGTCCGGGCTCATCCACTCCTGTTCCTGCGAGCGGTACGCCAGGCCGGCGTCGACCTTCTGGACGCACAGGACCTTCTTCGCGTCCTCCTTCTTGCCGATCCACTGGCCCTTGAGCTTGCCGCCCGGGCACTCCTGCTTGGCGATCGCGTGCGAGAAGTAGCCGCCGAAGCCGTACGACGTGATGTCGTTCCACTGGTGCTCGCCCGAGTCGTACGGCACGTTCAACTGCGCGAGCTGCGCCGAACGCAACACCGTGATCGGGTACTTCTCGCCCTTGGGCTTATAGCCGACGCGTTCCAGGACGAGCCCGGCCTTGGTGTCGATGCGCCAGCACATACGCCACTCGGTGCCGGTCTTCAGGGTCTCCTGCACCATCGCGTTGTTGCCGCAGTAGTTGAAGCGGTCCTGGTCCTTGCCGGCGGCGGCCGCGGCCCCGGCGGGCGCGGCGAGCACGGTCGCCGCCATCGCCAGGGCGGCGAGGCCGGCCGCCGCCCCGGTCGCCTTGCGGCGCAGTCTGCGAATCATCGGAATCTTCCTCTCATCCGGCGCCGGATGGGCGGGACGGGCCGGTCGGCCGGCCATGCGGGAGGTCATACGGGTGGTCATGCGGGCAGTGATGCGGGCGGTCATGCGGGCGGGAAGACGGCTCGGGCCGACAGGTCGACCACGGTCCGCGTCGTGTCGAGGTACACGCCGCCGCGCACCTTGACGAAGAGGATCAGGCAGCGGTGCGCGCCGCACTGGGCGGTCGCCGTGTCGCCGATGTCGGCGATGTACGACGAGCCGTTCGCGTCGAGCTGCTCCGGCCCGGCCAGGTCCGTACCGGTGGCCGCCTTGTACTGGGCCTTGAGCGGACCACCGGACGGCGACGCGACCAGCAGCTTGAGCGCCTCGGCGGTTTCGGCCCGCGACGGGGCGGGCTGCATGTTCGGCGCCTGGGATGAACGTTCCAGCACTCCGGCGGTCAGGTTCACCACGCGCTTGGCCAGGGTGTTGTCGGCGTAGTTGTAGAAGTAGACGTCGGCGCGGCGGGGCGCCTTGTCCGGGTCGGTCTCGGCGGGCAGCGGGTCGGACAGGTCGACGGTCAGCGGCTCGGGGCCGGCCGCGCCGGTGACGGTGCGGGCCGACTGCCGGAGCGCCGGGTCGACGGCCAGCCGCAGGGCGGTGTCGATCTCGTCGGGGGTGAGCGGATCCCGGCCGCTGCCCGTCGCGGGGGCGGGGCCCATCGGCTCGCTCTCCGCGGGGACTTCGCCACCGGGCGACGCCGATGCCTGTCCGCCGGGAGCGGCGGCGCCGGCCGTCCCCGCACCGGTGCCGCTTGGTGCGGGCGATCCGGCCGCGGCGGGCTTGCCGCTCTCCCCGGACGCCCCCATCGGGATGGCGACGGCGATCGACGCGACGGCCGCGGCCACACTGAGTCCGGCGCCGACCAGGACGCGGGACAGGCGCCTACGCCGGGGGACTTCGACCGCGGCGTCCGCGGTGTCTGCGGCGTCCGCGGTGTCTGCGGCGTCCGCGGACGGCGCGGCCGACGACTGCTGCGGCGGGGTTTCCTCCGCCGGGATATCCCCGGTTTCCGGGGGTCTGTTGTTCACGTGTCCTCCAGCACGGACTTCCACGGGTGTGCACGGGCCCATGCGGCCTTCTGCGGCTGCCGGCCCGGGCGGCCGCGCGGCCGGGGCCCGCAATGGAGGATCGAGGTCCGCGGTAACGCACAATGTCGCGTTGCATTTCCGCCTCGTTAATTGGCGGAATTGGATTCGGCGGAATAGCCGTCGAAAATCCGGACATTCCCGGAGGCATGACCGGCCGGGCGCGACGGCCCGCCGCAGTAGAGGAACAGGCAGGTGGGAGCGCTGCCCCCGCCCGATGCGGGCCAGGACGACGTCGCAGCCCGGCCGCGAGACCGCCAATCCACGAAATCACCCTCGGCCTCCCGCGGGTGCGCGCACGGAATTACCGGAAGGAAACCACGGGCGCCATGCGCGTTTGTCGGCAACACCGCCGGGACACCCCGACAATTGGCGGGTTCCCGACCGTGTGACCGACCTTTTGCGGACGCGGTGGCGGTGGCCACCGACGCGCCCGCCGGGGCGCCGCGCCGGTTGTACAGCGGGATCGACGCCGACCGGCTCGGGCATGACCGGCCGACGGCCCGGCCATCGCTACTCCGCGGTGATGCCGAGGAGTTCCAGGGCGGTCCGGGCATGCCGCCCCGCCTCCTCCTCCGTCGGGGCCGGGCGCAGGCCCAGGAGGCGTTCGCGGTGCGGTTCGCCGAGGAGAAGCGTGAAGAGCGCTTCGGCGAGGGGTTCCGGGTCCGGGCCGGGGAGCCGGCCGGTGAGCGCCGTGATGTAGCCGCGCGGGCCGTCGCGGTGGAAGCGGGCGGCCAGTTCGGGGAACGTCGTGGCCTCGGCGATCATCAGCCGGTGCAGGCCCACCGCTTCGTCGCCGTGCAGCGTCGCGACGATCCGGGCGGCGAGGGCGGCGAGCGGTTCCGGCGAGGCCGCCGCGGCGGGGGCGGCGAGGGCGCGGTCGCGGAGGCGTTCGACGGCGGCGGTGAAGACGTCGGACTTGTCGCCGAAGTAGCCGTAGACCGTGCGCTTGGTGACGCGGGCGGCCGGGACCAGGTCGTCGATCGACGTGCGCTGGTAGCCCTTGGCGACGAACAGCCGCACCGCGGCGTCGAGGATCTGGTCGCGGCGCTCCTCGCGTTCCCGCGCGGTGGGGCGGCCGCGCTTGCGGGCGGGAGGCGGGGGCTGGTCGTGGGTCACGGTGCGGATCGGTCCTCGTCGCGGGTCGGTCGTGGGGCGGGTCGGTCGTGGGGCGGATCGGCCGGGTTGCTGGTCGCTCGGGTGCGGCACCGTCCAGTCTATTAATGAAACGGCTTAGGTATCATTTCTGTCGTGGCCCCGAACGGGCCCGTCCTGCCCCACGAGGGTGAGAGGAGACTTCCGCATGCCCGCGTCCGCCACCGCCGCCGGCCAAGCCACCGGCACCGGCACCGGCACCGACCACGCCACTGCCGCCGACGAAGCCCCCACCGCCGCCACCGCGGCCCCGCACCTCCCCGACGACCTCCTGCTGCGCTTCCACCGCGAGATGCTGCTCGTGCGGCGGTTCGAGGAGCGCGCCGCGCGGGCGTACACCGAGGCGAAGATCGGCGGTTACTGCCACCTCAACCTCGGCGAGGAAGCCACGGTCACCGGGCTGGTGTCCGCGCTGGAGCCGTCCGACTACCTGTTCACCAACTACCGCGAGCACGGGTACGCCCTCGCCCGCGGAATCGCGCCCGGCCGGGTCATGGCCGAGCTGTACGGCCGCACCGACGGCGTGTCCCGCGGCTGGGGCGGCTCGATGCACCTGTTCGACGCCGAAACGCGGCTGCTCGGCGGCTACGGCATCGTCGGCGGCCAACTGCCGCTCGCCACCGGCGCCGCGCTCGCCGTCGACTACCGCGGCGGCTCGGAAGCCGTGCTGTGCGTGCTCGGCGACGGGACGACCAACATCGGCGCGTTCCACGAGTCGCTGAACCTGGCCGCGCTGTGGCGCCTGCCCATCGTCTACGCCGTGGTCAACAACGGCCTCGGCATGGGGACGACGACCGCGATGGCCTCCGCCGAACCGGACCTGTACAAACGCGCCGCGGCCTACCGCATGCCGTCGGCGCGCGTGGACGGCAACGATCCCGCCGCCGTGTACGAAGCGACCCGCGCCGCCTTGGCCGCCGCCCGCGACGGCCGCCCGTTCCTCCTGGAAACGGTGAGCGGGCGGCTGAAGGGCCACTCCGTCGTCGACCCGGCCAAGTACCGGTCCCGCGATGAGGCCGAGGCGCTGCGGGACGCGGATCCGCTCGTGTCGTACACGGCCCGGCTGCGCCTGCTGGGGCTGCTCGACGACGGGGCGGCCGACGCCGCGGAGGCGGACGCCCGGGCCGCCGTCGCCGACGCGGCCGCGTTCGCCGAGGCGAGCCCGCATCCCGACATCACCACGCTCTTCGACTACACCTACGCCACCCCGGTTCCGAACGACACGCGCCGCCTGCCCGGTCAACCGCTGTTCCCGGCAGCCGAGTTGCCGGTCACCGCGACGCCCGGAGGGTCCCCCGCATGACCGACGCACACACCGTCGAAGGCACCGGCCAACGCGCCGACTCGCGCACCGCCGCAGGGACGACCGTCAAGACCTACCGCGAAGCGCTCCGGGACACGCTGGCCGCCGAAATGCGGCGTGACGACCGCGTGTTCCTCATCGGCGAGGAGATCGGCGTCTTCGAAGGCTCCTACAAGATCACCGCGGGCCTGCTCGACGAGTTCGGCCCCAAGCGCGTGCGGGACACGCCCATCGCGGAGGAAGGCTTCACCGGTGCCGCGGTGGGCGCGGCGATGCTCGGGCTCCGCCCGGTCGTGGAGATCATGACGATCAACTTCTCGCTCCTCGCCCTGGACCAGATCGTCAACCACGCGGCGAAGATCTACGGCATGTTCGGCGGCCAGGCCCGCGCCCCGATGGTGATCCGCACGCCGGGCGGCGGCGGCCAGCAGCTCGGCGCGACGCACTCGCAGAACGTCGAGCTGTACTACTCCTTCGTGCCCGGCCTGAAAGTCGTCGCGCCGAGCAGCCCGGCGGATGCGAAAGCCCTGCTGCTGGCCGCGATCCGCGACGACGACCCGGTGCTGTTCCTGGAGAACCTCGCGCTCTACAACACCAAGGGCGAGGTCCCGGACGCCGACCTGCCCGCGGAGATCGGCCGCGCCGCGGTGACCCGGGCCGGCGCCGACATCACCGTCGTCGCCTACTCGCGTATGGCCGCTGTGGCGCTCCGGGTCGCGGCGGACCTGGCCGCGGCCGACGGGATCGACGTCGAGGTCGTCGACCTGCGCAGCCTGCGTCCGCTCGACCGCGAGACGGTCGTCGCGTCGGTGCGGAAGACGCACTGCGCCGTCGTCCTCGAAGACGACTGGCTGACGTACGGCATCGGCGCGGAGATCGCCGCGACCATCGCGGACGGCGCGTTCGACTGGCTCGACGCCCCGGTGCGTCGGGTCGCCATGGCCGAGGTGCCCCTGCCGTACGCGAAGTCCCTGGAGGCGGCGGCGCTGCCGTCCGCCGCCGACGTGGCCGCCGCGATCCGCGACACGCTCCGCGCGGTCGGCCGCCGCCGCTGACCAGGCCGCTCACCGTTCCCTCCCTGCCGGGGAACCGGGCCGCGCCGGCCCGTCCCCGCGTCCCAGAAAAGGCGGAACCATGATCGACATCCGCATGCCGCGCCTCTCCGACACCATGGAGGACGGCGTGGTCGCCGCGTGGCTCAAGAAGCCGGGCGATGCGGTCGCCGAAGGCGACGTCCTGGTCGAGATCGAAACCGACAAGGCCGTCATGGAGTTCGAGTCCTACGAGGCGGGCATCCTCGCGGCGATCCTCGTCCCGGAGGGCGGCAACGCCCCGATCGGCGCGGTGATCGCGCGGTTGGACGACGGCTCGGGCGACGGCGGGGGCGACCACGGGGACGAGCGCAGCGGCGCGGCTGCGGAGGGCCGCGGGTCAGCGGACGCCGACGAGCCGGAGAACGGGTCTCCGGGCGGGGGTGGCGGCGCTCGGGCGCGTGGTGCGGGGACCGCGCCCCAGGCGGGCGGCGCGGCCTCCACCGCACCCTCGGGGGCCGTCGACGCCGACCCGCGCGGTGCCGCCGATGCGGCGCCGCCGGCCGCGGAACGCCGGTTCGCCACCCCCTTGGTCCGGCGCCTGGCCCGGGAACGCGGCGTCGACCTCGCGTCCGTCCCGGGCTCGGGGCCGGGCGGACGCATTGTCCGGCGGGATCTGGAGGATGCGTCGGCCCGTCCGCCCGCGGTCCGGGCGGCGGAGGCCTCGGCCCCCTCCCCCACCGGCCACGCCACAGCCGACGAGCGCGAGCCCACCGCTGTGCCCTTCGACGCGGTCCGCCGGACGACGAGCCGCCGTCTCACCGAAAGCAGCACCACCACACCGCAGTTCAGCGTCACCTCGGCGGCCGACGTCGACGGACTCCTCGCACTGCGCCAACGCCTCAACGCCGCGCTTGCGGCCTCCGACGCGCCGACGGTCAGCGTCAACGACCTCGTGGTCCGCGCGTGCGCGCTGGCGCTCCGGGCGCACCCGGGCGTCAACGCGTCGTACTCCCCCGAAGGCCAGGGAGCGACGCTGCTGCACGGCCGGGTCCACATCGGCATCGCCGTCGCGGCGCCCGGCGGCCTGGTCGTCCCGGTGATCCGGGACGCGGACCGCGCCCCGGTCTCCCGGATCGCCGCCGAGGCCCGCCGCCTGGCCGCGCGTGCCCACGAACGCAAACTCGGGGCCGAGGACTTCGCCGCCGGGACGTTCACCGTCAGCAACCTGGGCATGTACGGCGTCGAGCACTTCACCGCGATCGTCAACCCGCCGCAGGGCGCCGTCCTCGCCGTCGGCGCGGCCACCCCCGAACCCGCCGTCGTCGACGGCACGGTGGCCGTGCGCCAGCGCATGCGGTGCACGCTGTCCGCCGACCACCGCATCATCGACGGCGCCCTCGCCGCGGAGTTCCTCGCGACCCTCACCGCGCTCCTGGAGAACCCGCTGCGGATCGTCGCGTAGCAGGGGCGTCAAGATCCCGCCAAGAGCCGCTGCACAGGGACGCCCGGCGGGCATGTGTCACCTACGTTGCCGAGCAACACAGCAGGCGACACCCCCGAAGGAGATGCCGTGACTCCTACCGATGCCCCCGCGCCGCGCCATGGCGACCCCGACGATCGCCGGGCGACGGCGATCGTCGGGCCCGGCGTCGTCCTGGTCATTCGGCTCACCGCGGCACTCGGGCTGATCGCCCTGTGCCTGCTGTTGCTCACGTGACCGCGGAGGTCGCCCCGGCACGAGAACACCCGCCCGGCAGCGGAACCGACCGCGGCCCCGGCGGGCGGCACAGCCGCCCGCCGGGGCCGTATCGGCCGCAGGTGTCAGAGGCCGCGGGCCGTGATGTCGCCTTGCATGGTGGTCGCCTGGATCGCCAGCACGGCGTCGGCGCCATCGGTGTTCTTCAGTGAGTTGCGGATACGGCCTTGGGTGGTGCCGGCGTCCAGCGCGGCCGAGACGCCGGGGGCGGCGGCGATCGCGATGTCGCCGGAGAGGGTCCGCAGGACGACCGCCCCGCCGACGGCTTCGGCGATGTCGATGCCGCCCCGCTGGGTGCTCACGTCGGCGGATCCGCCGAGGCGTCCGACGACGACGTCGCCGTCCAGGACGGCGAGCCGGGCGCTTGCCGCCTCGTCGATCTTGACCGTGCCCAGGCCGCCGTCCACGACGACGTCGCCGAGGCGTCCGACGCCGCGGAACTCGGCGCCGCCCGCCTTCGCCTCGACCCCGGAGCCGGCCGGCACCTGCACGGTGACCTCGACGGACCCCGACGGCCCGAACAGCTTGTTCCTGGCGGGCGGTGCGCACACGATGCGCACGACGCCGTCGGCGAAGGCGACGTCGGTCTCCTCCGCGGCCTTCACATCGCGGCTCTTCGCCGCGTTGGACGGCAGCACCTCGACGGTGGTGTCGGCCCGGTCGGCGGCGATGACCTGGATGCGGCCGGCGGGGATGTCGAGGACGACCGAGACGGCGGCGGGGGTGGCGAACTTCTGCATGGCGGGCTCCTTCGTCCGGTCCGGGGCGCTTCGTCGACCCGGTGTTTCCGATGGAGGAAACGCTACGTTGCGTTCATAGTCCCGGCAACACACTCATTGCGCTTGTGAAGCATAGCCGCAGCCCACAGCCCGTTAATCGTTGCAACCATCTGAAGTTCAATGCAACAAAACCTCGGGCATGCGTTGCAATGAATGAAGCTGAAGGCTACGCTCGGCATCGCCCGAGGACCCGGGATCCCCAGACCGCGCAGGAGGCCCGCAATGCCGGGAGGCAGACTCACCCAGCAGGAGCGGCGGCAGATCGCCCTCGGCCTGGCCGACGGCCTCGCCTATGCGGAGATCGCCCGGCGGCTCGACCGCCCGACCTCGACGGTCACGCGCGAGGTGCTGCGCAACGGCGGCCCCGGCACGTACCGCGCGGACGTCGCGCACCGCGCGACCGAACGCCGCGCCCGGCGCGCCGGAGTCCCGGCACGCCGCGACGCGGCGACCCCGGCGCCGGCGCACGGCCGCGACGCCGAGGCGGTGCACGCGTACGAGGAGCTGTTCACCACCGTCCTCGTCGAAGCGGGCCTCCCGGTCATGACGGCCCGGGTGATGGTGTGCCTCTACCTCACCGACGAGGGCAGCCTCACCGCGTCGGAACTCGTCCACCGCCTCCAGGTCAGCCCGGCCTCCGTCTCCAAGGCCGTCGCGCTCCTCGAAGCCCAAGGCCTGGTGCGCCGGGAGCGCGACGAACGCCGCCGTGAACGCTACGTCGTCGACGACGACGCCTGGTACCAGTCGATGATGGCCAGCGTCCGCGCGACCGCCCGGATGGTCGAGATCGCCCGGCAAGGCGCCGGTGTCCTCGGCACCCGCACCCCGGCCGGCACCCGGCTGGAGAACATCGCGCGCTTCTGCGACTTCGTCTCCGAGAGCATGGCCCGCGCCGCCGAGCAGGCCCGCGACGTCCTCGCCGCCAAGCCGGCGCCGCCCGAGCCGCGTACGGCGCGGTCACGCTGACGGCGACCCCGGCGGCAGCCGACCTACCGCGGGTCCCCGTCCAAGGTGCGGACCGTCAGGCCGAATTCGGCGATCAGGTCGAGGCTGATGTGGGTGTGTCCGGTGTGGTCCGCCGGGCAGTCGCACAGGGCGAGGATGGCTTCCACCATCTCCTCCATCGATTCGACCTGGTCCGGGCGGACGATGTCGCCGACCAGGTCGCGGGCGCCCTCGCTCAGCACGGCGGCGCGGGGTTCGACGGTGTTGACGCGGACGCCGCAGCCGTGGAGTTCGGCGGCCAGGCCGTTGCTGACGCGGTTCAAGGCCGCCTTGGACGCGCCGTAGACGGTGGTGCCCGTGCCGGTGCCGCCGAGTCGGAACGGCGGCCCCGGCCAGTGCCGGGCGGTGCCGCTGGACACGTTGACGATCCAGCCCTCGCCGCGCGCCGTCATCGCGGGGATGACGGCCTGGGCCAGGTGCAGCGGGGCCACGCAGTTGAGTTCGTGCATCAGGCGCACGCGTTTGAGCGGATAGTCCGCCACAGTGCCGTAGAGCGCGACCGCGGCATTGTTGACCAGGACGTCGATCGGGCCGCCGAGCCCGGCCTCGGCTTCGGGGACAACCCGCTCCCGGTCCGCTTCGTCGGCCAAGTCCGCCTGGATCAACGTCACTCGGCCGCCGAATCGGCGCAGCTCGTCCGCCGTGTCGCCGAGCGTTCCGGGGAGGTACGCGTCCGCCGCGTCGACGGTGCGGGCGACGATCGCGACGTCGGCGCCTTCGGCGGCGCAGCGCCGCGCGACGGCGGCTCCGATGCCGCGGCTCGCACCGGTGACCACGACGCGCTTGCCGTCCAATCGCTTGCTGCCCATGGGTGTCACCAGCTCCTCTGGCGGTCCGCCACGAAATCCACCTGGCGGAAGGGTGCCGACTCGATCGAGTCGAGGACGACCTCCTTGCGTCGGATCAGGTAGCCGGAGCCGGTCCGCGCCAAGGTGAGGCGGACGATCCCACTGGACAGGGTGCTCGGCCTCCGGTCCACGATCTGGGTGACGAAGAGGTAGGACTCCAGGTCGAGTTCGCCGTCGCGTTCGGCGGTGACGTGGATGTTCGCGGCATGGTGGCGCAGCGGGTACGGGCTGTGCCGGCGATGCTCCCGGGTCCACGCCATGGCGGCCTCGCGGCCGCGGCAGTCGGACCGGATGAACTCCTCGTGCGGATGCTGCCCGGTCTCGGTTCGCGAGCTGAGGTGGCAGTCGTCGGCGAGCAGGCCGGCGAGCTCGTCCAGCCGGCCTTCGTCGTAGGTGAACCACCAGCGGTGGACGAGCTGGTGCGCCGCAAAATGGTCGTGCGCAGTCAAGGGACACTCACTCCTGGTCGGCGTGCTGCAAAGGGACGGCTCGGCTGACGAGGCTCGGCTGACGGCGCGCGTCGGGCGGCGCTCGTCAGGCGGCGGGGCGGGCCCAGTCCTTGGCGGGGGTGATCGAGTAGGCGGCGATCAGCGCGCGGATGAAGTCCTGGTCGTGCAGCGGGTCCGACGGCTCGGGGACCTTGATCCCGCGGGTGCGCATGTCGGCCAGCAGGCGGTCGAAGACGATGTCGTGGGTGAGGTCGTCGGAGTGGTCCATGTTCTTCTTGACCTCGTCGAGGTCGCTGTAGACCTCGGCGTTCCAGTGCACGAGAAGCCGCATCTCGTCCGGACGGTAGCGGCGGATCACGTCGCCGTCCGTGGTGACCGCCCAGTCGTCGTGCTCGGCGTCGTAGCCGATGAGCGACCGGTGCTTCAGGCCGGGGGTGTCGCGCTCGTCCGGACGGCCGACCGGGTCGCCGCGGTGGAACATCGCCTCGTTCTGCACGACAACTCCCTTGTTCCACAAGGGGTGTTCGAGACGTTGCGGGTCACCGAGCGGTCCGTCGGGCCAGTACGTGAAGGTGCCGTTCTCCCCCAGGTACCACCACGTGATGACCTGCGCCATCTTCACCAGGTGCTCGGTGAAGAGGCCCGACCGGCCCATCACGTTCTGCAGCCACACCGGCGAGTTCTCGATGCGGATCCCGCGGAACGTGACCGCGTCGAGGTGCGAGTTCAGCCCGCTGCGGTGCGGGCCGCAGAAGTTGAACAGCATCATCGTGGGCCGCGCGTACTCGGCGCCGCCCCAGTAGTCCTTTGCCAGGCCGAGGAACCGGTCGTTGTAGAAGCAGTCGTGGAGCTCCGGGTAGTAGACGACGGAGTTCTCCGCGAAGAAGCCACGGAAGTGCGCGGAGGCGATGTCGTCGAGGGTGTAGTCGACCCGCTCGGCGGAGCCGCCGTTGGAGGTCGCGACCAGCTCCTCGACGGTGTCGAAGTGGTGGGCGCCGATCGTCGGCCACGGGCCGCGGTCCCGGATCACGCCGAGCATCCGCGCGTGCTGGTCTTCGGTGTACAGGTCTTGCATCACCCGGGGCGGCGCCGCCGGCCGGAGCACGTCGTTGAGTCGCTGCACATCGGTGGTCATGCGGGTCTCCTCACGTCCTGGCGGCCGAGACCCCGCGTGCCGTCCTGGGGCAACGAGCGTGGTGTCGGGACCTACACCGCACAGGAATACATGCCGTCGGGCACGACATCAATGGACGCGGCCGTTTTTTTGTATGCCATCCGCAAAATAGCGGCCGCAGGCTCCGCCCGGCAGCCCTCCGTCTTCGATCTTGAAGTCATGCATCTGTGCATGTATGACTGGTCGGGTACGGCGCCGGAGCGCGAAGCACCTGCGCCCGGAGACGCCACGGAGGGCTCGTTGGAAGACCACGACAGCATTCGCGCCCGGGTACGGGACCTCGTCGCCCGGCACGATCCCGGTGCCATGCCGCAGCGCGAGTTCCTCGGGCACCGGTTCGACGCCGGGCTCGCCTGGGTGCACGCACCCGAGGGCCTCGGCGGCCTCGGGGCGTCCCGCGCCCTGCAGCCCGTCGTCGAGGAGGAACTGGAAGCCGCCGGTGTCCCGCGGCTGAACGGGGCGCGCAACCCCATCGGCCTCGGCATGGGCGCCCCCACCGTCCTCGCGCACGGCACGGACGAGCACCGGGCCCGCTTCCTGCGCCCGCTGTGGACCGGCGAAGACGTCTGGTGCCAGCTGTTCAGCGAGCCCGGCGCCGGATCCGACCTCGCCGGGCTGGCGACCCGCGCCGTCCGCGACGGCGACGACTGGGTCGTCAACGGCCAGAAGGTCTGGACGTCGCTCGCCCACCACGCCCGCTGGGCGATGCTCCTGACGCGCACCGACCCGGACGCGCTCAAGCACCAGGGCATGACCTACTTCATCCTCGACATGCGGGCCCCCGGCGTCGAGGTCCGCCCGCTCCGGCAGGCCACCGGACAGGCCGAGTTCAACGAGGTGTTCCTCAACGACGTCCGCATCCCCGACACGATGCGCGTCGCCGAACCCGGCCAGGGCTGGACGGTCGCCACCACCACGCTCATGAACGAACGCGTCGCCATCGGCGCCGCCGCCGCGCCCCGCGAAGGCGGCCCGCTGGGCGAGCTGATGACGCTGTGGCGGGAACGCCCCGACCTGCGGACCCCCGGCCTCCACCACCGCCTGGTCCGCCTGTGGGCCCGCGCCGAGGCCTCCCGCATCGGCAACGAGCGCTCCCGGCAGGCGTCCGCGGCGGGCAAGCCCGGCCCCGAGGGATCGGCCGCGAAGCTGGCGTACGCGGCGCTCGCCCAGGACACCAGCCGCCTGCACCTGGAGCTGACCGGCGCGGACGCGCTCACGTACGACGACTACACGTTCCGGCGCAGCAACATGACCGGCAGCGGCGAGGTCCGCTGCACCGGCTTCCACTACCTGCGGACCCGCGCCAATTCGATCGAAGGCGGCACCAACGAAGTCCTGCGCGGCATCATCGCCGACCGGGTGCTCGACCTGCCCCGCGAACCGCGCACCGACACCCGGATCCCCTGGAAGGACATCCCCCGGTGACCACCACCAGCCCGGCCAATCCGCCGATTCCCGTGCTCGTGAACAGCGACGTCGAGGACGACCTGCGCGCCGCACTCCGCTCGCTCCTGCGCGAACGCAGCGCATGGCAGCGCGTGCTGCCTCGCCTCGACACTCCCGACGAGCCGTACGACGACGCGCTGTGGGAGACCCTCACCCGGGAACTCGGCCTCGCCGGCCTCCTCATCCCGGAGAAGTTCGGCGGCGCCGGCGCCACGGCCCGGGAGGCCGCCGTGGTGCTGGAGGAACTCGGGCGCTTCCTCACGCCCGTCCCCTACCTGGCCAGCGCCGTCCTCGCCACCACCGCGATGCTCAGCTGCAGCCCGTGGGCCGAGGCGGACATCGCCGACGACCTGGCGGTGCTCGCGGCCGGATCCGGCACGGCAACCCTGGCGGTCTCGGCCCACCTCGGGCCCGACGCGGCCTTCCCCGACGCGGTCGCCGGGGTGCCGGGCGGCACGGGCGTCACACTCACCGGCACGGTCCCCCACGTCCTCGCCGCCGATCGGGCCGACCTGCTGGTCGTCCCCTATGTCGTCGACGGCGCGCCGCATCTCGCGCTCGTCCGCACCGGCGGCTCCGGCGTCGCCGCCTCCCGCGAAACCGCGCTGGACGGCACCCGCCCGCTGAGCACGCTGGACCTCGACGGCGCCGAGGCCCGCGTGCTGGCGGGCCCGGACGTGGCGGCGGCGGCCCTGCGGCACACTCTCACGACCGGCGCCGCCCTGCTGGCCTCCGAGCAGCTCGGCACCGCGGAACAGGCCTTCGAGACGGCGGTCGAATACCTGCGCACCCGGCACCAGTTCGGCCGCCCGTTGGGGTCCTTCCAGGCGCTGCGGCACCACGCCGCCGACCTGTGGTCGGACCTGGCCGCGGCCCGGGCCACCGCCCGCTACGCGGCGGCGTGCGCCGCCGACGACTCGGACGACTTCCCGCTCGCCGCCGCCCTGGCGGCCGCGCACGTCGGCGAGATCGCCGTCCGCACCGCGGAGGAGAGCCTGCACCTGCACGGCGGGATCGGGTTCACCTGGGAGCACCCGGCGCACCTGTACGTCAAGCGCGCCATGAGCGCATCGGTCATGCTCGGCACCCCGGACCGCCATTACGCGGCTCTCGCGCAGTTCGCGGACATCCCCGTCGCGTAACGCGACGCCTGCGGCGATCGGACGGGCACACCGCCGATCGCCGCAGGAACCCGCGACTCCGGCGCCGCGGCCGCTCAGCCCAGGTCCGGCGGCGTCTTCGCCGCGTCCATGCGGAACACCCGCCGATTGATCCTCCAGCCGGCGGCCGTGCGGACCGCGTGGTCGGCGAAGCGTCCGGACGTGTGCGGGACGCCCGCCCGTTCACCGGCGGCGGTATTGAACATGCCGAGCATGTAGTAGTGCACCGTCGCGCCCTCGGGCGTCGGCTCGATCCACAGGTTGGCGACGACGTGCCAGGTATGGCCGGAGGACCAGCCGGCGGTGTCGCGGGCGTGCTGCACCAGGGCGTCGATCCCCTCGTAGACGCCGACCCCCACGAGTTCGGTGACGACCTCCGCGGTGAAGAGACCAGCGAGCGCGGCGTAGTCGCCGTAGTCGGAGAAATGACAGAACTTCGCCGGAAGTTCCGCCAGTTCGAGGCGGTCCGCGACCGCAAGACGTGCAGGTGCCACTGGTGCTCCTCGGGTAGGTGCCACGCCCTCCGGCCGCGGGTCCGGGCGTCGGATCCCCGCGGCGTTGAGACCTCACAGGAATTAGCGTAGCTTGCACACTTATTCCCGTGCGAAGGTAGGCGGCAGCATGACTACGCGCGTGTTCCTCACCGGCGCGACCGGCAACTGGGGCCGGTGCATCCTGCGCGAGTTCGCGGACCGGGGCGACCGGTTCCGGGTGGTCGCACTCGTCCTTCCCCACGAGCGCGACCACCCGGTCCTCGCCGAGTTCGCCGGCATGCCCAACCTGGAGGTGGTCTACGGCGACCTCACCGACTACCCCACCGTGGCGGCCTGCGTCGCGCGCGCGGACTACGTCCTGCACGTCGCGGCCGTGGTCTCGCCCTTCGCCGACGACCACCCGGACCTCGCCCGGGAGGTCAACATCGGCAGCGCCCGCAACATCGTCGACGCGGTGCGGGCCCAGCCGGATCCGGCAGCCGTCCGCGTGGTGATGGTCGGCTCCGTCGCCCAGACCGGGGACCGCAACCCGCCCCACCACTGGGGGCGCGTCGGCGACCCCCTGCGGGTGTCCCGCTTCGACGAGTACGGGCAGACCAAGGTCGTCGCCGAGCGCCTGCTGGTCGACTCCGGCCTCCCCCGCTGGGCGTGGCTGCGGCAGACCGGGATCTTCCATCCTGGCATGCTGGAGATCCGCGACCCGATCATGACGCACTCCCCGTTCGCGGGCGTCATGGAGTGGGCCTCCGCCGAGGACTCCGCCCGCCTCATGGCCGACATCTGCGAGGACGAGGTCCCGGAGGAGTTCTGGGGCGGTGTCTACAACATCGGCGGCGGCGCGGACTGGCGGCTGACCAACTGGCAGCTCCAGACCGGCATCGCCGCCGCGCTCGGGGTGCCGGACGTCCGCCGCTGGTACGACCGGAACTGGTTCGCCACCCGCAACTTCCACGGCCAGTGGTACACCGACTCCGACCGCCTCGAACAGCTCGTCCCCTTCCGCACCGACACCTTCGACACCGCGCTCCGACGGGCGATCACCGCCAACCCCGGACTCAAACGCGCCGGCAAGGTCCCCGGCCGGCTGGTGAAGCACGCCGTGATGAAGCCGCTCACCCGCAAGCCCCGCGGCACCATGGCCTTCATCCGCGACGACGACCACGAGAAGATCGCCGCCTACTTCGGCTCCCGCAGCGCATGGGAAGCCATCGGCGACTGGTCCACCTTCGAAGCACCCGAACCCGACCGCACCCCCTCCTTCCTCGACCACGGCTACGACGAAGGCAAGGACCCGGAAGGCTGGACCCTCGCGGACCTGCGCGGCGCGGCCGACTTCCGCGGCGGCCGCCTCCTCGCCGACATCTTCGAACCCGGCGGCGTCGCCACGCCGCTGCCCTGGCAGTGCGCCGACGGGCATGTCTTCCGCGGCAGCCCGAGGCTGATCCTCACCGCCGGACACTGGTGCCCCGACTGCGTCCGCGACACCGCCGGCTACACCCGCCAAGCACAGACGAATGCGTTCCTCGCCCAGGTCGTGCACGGCAGCTGAGCCGGTTCCCGCCGGTGCCTGCCGGAACTCGACGGTATATGGCGTACGCAAATTTGCCGTAGGTGGCTGACTTCTCAGGGATGTGCGGCTACCGTGACCGCACATCTCCGCGCGCAACGACCGTCGTCACCCCGCGTCGGCACGCCCGGCGGGCCCTCACGTGCATCCATTCGCCCGCCGGACGTGCCTCGTAGCGCGCGCAATCCACGCGGCACCGCCTCGATCCCCCACGCGCCACATCTCGTCACCGGGAGGCACGATCATGTCTGCACGCATTTTTGTACGGCATACACCACACGGCCCGTCCAGACGCCGCAGCGCCGCCGTCGCCAGCCTCGCGGCCTTGGGCCTGGCGATCAGCGCCTGCGGAGGCGGCGGCAGCGGCAAGAGCGCGTCCGCCACCGGAAGTCCGGCACCGGCGCGGTCCGGCGGCAAGCTGACCATGCTGGCGGTCCAGGACTCCGCCACGCTCGACCCCTTCCGGGTGGTCAACTCCGCTCTGGCGGACGAGCCGCGCATGGCGGCCCTGTACGACCCGCTGTTCGTCATCGACGCCAAGTCGCGCACGGTCGTGCCGCATCTCGGGGAGTCGCTGACCACGAACGACAACGGCGCCTCGTGGACCATGAAGCTCCGTCCCGGAGTGGTCTTCAGCGACGGCTCGCCGTTCGACGCCGCCGCGGTCAAGCTCAACTACGACACGCAGGCCGACCCGGCGACCCGCTCGTCGCACATCGCGGTCGCCGCGGCCGTCAAGACCGACGTGGTCGACGACCTCACGCTGAAGCTGACCCCGGTGGGCGCGCCGAACCCGAACCTGGATCGCGGCATCGCGACCGAACTGACCTACATCATGGCCCCGTCCGCTATCGCCAAGGGCCCGGAGAAGTACGGCTCGGAGCCGATCGGCGCCGGTCCGTTCGTGCTCAAGAGCTGGACCCGCGGATCCCAGCAGGTGTTCGAGCGGAACCCCGCCTACTGGCAGAAGGACAAGGGCCTGCCCAAGCTCGACCAGATCACGATCAAGAGCATTCCGGACATCAAGCAGGAGTACAACACCGTCAAGTCGGGCCAAGCCGACCTGTTCATCAGCTCCGACGGCAAGGTCCTCGAACAGGCGAAGAAGGAGCTGAACGTCGCCGAGTCGGCGACCGACGGCGGCCAGATCGTCCAGTTCAACCTGCGCAAGGCGCCGTTCGACGACGTGCGGGCCCGGCGCGCCCTGACGCTCGCCCTGGACCCCGCCGACATCCCGAAGACCCTCGACAACGGCTACGTGCCCGCGAAGAGCTTCTTCACCGCCGACAGCCCGTTCGTCGACCCGGCGGTCACCCAGCCGCCGCAGAACAAGGCGGAGGCGCAGCGGCTGTTCGACGAACTCGCCGCCGCGGGCAAGAAGGTGGACTTCACCTACCTCGTGCCGCAGAACCCGTCGTCCCTCGCGGTCGCGGAGTACATGGCCAGTCGGCTCAAGGAGTTCCGGAACGTCTCGATGCGCGTCGAAGCCGCGGAGATCGGCGCGTACATCGTCAAGTACGCGGTCCAGCGCGAGTTCCAGGCGACGCTGACCCAGATCTGGGCGGCCGACCCGGAACCGCTGCTGTTCGGCTACTGGTACTCGCAGAGCCCGTTCAACATCGGCGGCTGGAACAGCCCCCAGGCGGACGCCGCCCTCGCGGCCGGCCGGGCGAGCACCGACCCGGCCGTCCGCAAGCAGGCCTATTCGGATCTGCAGAAGGCCCTGGTCGCCGACGTCCCGCTGTGGTCGTACGCGGAGTCCCTGTGCGGCACGATCTACAGCGGCAAGGTCACCGGCGTCGAAAGCTACAACGCAGGCGTCGTCTTCATGGACCGGCTCGGCCTGAAGTAGCCGCCGGGGAAACGGCCTTCGGGGCGCGGCGGCGCCGATGGGAAGCTTCCGGACCTTCCCGCCCGCGCGCTGCGGACGCAGCGCGCGGGCGGGGCAGGCTCATCGGAAGGTGTGGCTCCCGGGCCCGGCGACCGGCTTGCGCGCCCGTCCGGAAGGCGGATGTCGGCTTCCGTCCCCGAGGGGACCGTGCGTCGAGGACGAAGCGGCCCTCCGCCAAGCGCCACGCCGACGCGATCGTCCCGTACGGTGACACGAACTGCGCCTCCGCGGAGGTGAGTCCGCCGCCGGGACGGGGCTCGATCGTGAAGCGGCGGTAGCCCGCCGAGTCCGGGCCCGGCTCGGCAGGCGGCGGGATCCCGGCCACGTGCGTGTGCAGCGGCCGCCTACGCGGTCAGTTCGTCCCAGACCGCGGCTTCGCCGCCCGCGAGTGCCCGGGCGCCGAGGTATTCGGCGCTGTGCGTCTCCGAGCCGACTTCGCCCGGCCACGCCCACAGGCGCTTGGTGTAGTGGTGCAGCGGATACTCGCGCGTCACGCCCATGGCCCCGTGGAGCTGGTGCGCGGTGCGCGCGCACACCGAGGCGGTCTCGGCGGCGACCACCGCCGCGGCGGCGGCTGCGCCCAGGCGGGCGGGCAGCGCCGCCCCGGCATCGGCCGCGTGCCGGTCGACGGCGCGGGCGAGGGCGGCGTCGAGTCGGACGATCGCGACCTTCATGCCCGCCAGTCCGGCCGCCACCGCCGGGATGCGGGCGAGCGGCTTGCCGAACTGCTCGCGCTGCATCACGTAGTCGCGGGTGAGCCGGTAGGCGCCTTCCGCGGCTCCGGCCACCGCGGCGGCGCGCAGCACCGTGTGCCGGCCGCGGACGTCCGGCATCGGCGGCGCGGAAGGCAGCGGCGTGCCGGCGGTGCCGACGATGGACAGCGTGTCGCGAGGTTCACCGGCGAGGTTTTCTGCTTCGTCAATCCGGGGGTCCTCGCCTGTCTCGACGAAGGAGGCGTCGTCGCCACCCCTGTAGACCACGACGCCTCCGCTCCGACGCAGCCAGGGCACGCCCGGGATGCGGAGCACGGACATGTCCTCGCGGTATTCGCCGTCGAGTGCGAACGCGAGGGTTGTGTCGACGCCGCCGACCTCGTGGTCGTGCGCCAGTACCCACGCGGAGAGGGCGCTCTCGCCGACCGGCAGCCCCACGGCCCGCTCGGCGAGCGCACGGACGACGACCACCAGGTCGGCGAACGTGCCGCCGGATCCGCCGCGGGCTTCGTCGACGCCGACGAGCGGCAGCCCGAGATCGCGCAGCGTCGCCCAGAGGCGGTCCGAGCCGCGTTCGTCCAAGGGGACGTCGTCGACCACGTCGGCGACCAGTCCCCGCAGCTCGCGTGCGTTGTCGGTCATGGGCGGGTCTCCTGTTTGGCGATGATCGAGAGCAGGACGTCGGCGGCGCCGCCGCGGATCGTGAAGCCGGGCGACGCCAGCAGCGCCTGGCCCCAGGCGGCGGTCACGTCGGGCCGGTCCGGGCGGCAGACGTCGCGGGCGAACGCGATCACGTCGTTCTCGAAGGCGTTGCCGAGGTACTTCAGCGTCGCGGCCTCGACCACGGGAGCGGCCCCGGCGTCCACGCTCTCCGCGACGTTCCGGGCGAGGCGGCGCAGCGTCGCGAGCCGGGCGACCAGACGGCCCAGCGGCGCCCTCTGCTCGGGCCCGGCGTGCCGGAGCGCCAGCGCGAAGAGCGGGTAGGTGGACAGGAAGCGCTCCGGGCCCCCGCGTTCGAAGGACAGTTGTTCGGTGACCTGCCGCCAGGCGTTGCCGACGGTGCCGAGGACCCGGTGGGCGGGGACGAACGCGTCGGTGAAGGTCACTTCGTTGAAGTGGTGTTCGCCGGCGAGGTCGACGATGGGGGCCACCGCCACGCCGGGCGTGTCCATGTCGACGATGAACTCGGTGAGCCCTTCGTGCTTGCGTTCGCCGCGTTCGGTCCGCGCGAGCAGATAGGCGTGGGTGGCGTGGTGGGCGCCCGTCGTCCAGATCTTCCGGCCGGTGACCCGCCATCCGCCGTCGGCGGGAAGCGCGGTGGTGCGCACCGCGGCCAGGTCGGATCCGGCGTCGGGTTCACTCATGCCGAGGCAGAACACGGACCTTGCCTCGGCGATGCCGGGAAGGATCTCCGCCTGCAACTCGGGGCTGCCGTGCCGGAGGACCGCGGGGCCGATCTGCCGGTCGCCGATCCAGTGCGCGGCGACGGGTGCGCCGGCGCGCAGGAGTTCCTCGTTGACGACGAGGCGCGCGAGCTGGCTGTGGCCGCCGCCTCCGACGTGCCGAGGCCAGGTCATGCCGATGAGTCCCTGGGCGGCGAGTTCCCGGCTGAAGTCCGGGTCGAAGCCGCGCATCCAGTTGTCGCTGCGCGGCTCATAGCGCCCCTCGGCCTGCCATCGGCCGGTCAGGTCGCGGACCCGTCGCCGCAGTTCGTCGAGGTGCGGCGCGTCCTGCGGGGCCCGGGTCGTTTCGGAGGTCGCCTGGGGGGTCATGGTGCCTCCTCAGCGGCCGGTGTAGGTGCCGGGGCGCTTCTCGCGGAATGCCGCCATGGCTTCCTGCGAGTCCCGGGTGGAGGTGACGACGGCCTGGTGCGACGAGATCAGGTCGAGCGCGGTACGCAGGTCGTGCCGCTCGCCCTCGCGGACCGCCCGCTTGATCAGCTGCACCGCGATCGGCGGTTGTGCGGCCAGGCGGGCGGCGAACGCGCTCACCGCACTGCCCAGTTCGCCGTCCGGGTGGACGGCGCTGACGAGGCCCAGCGCAAGCGCTTCGTCGGCCGTGACGAAGTCGCCGGTCCACAGCAGGCGCAAGGCCGCCGCGGTGCCGACGATGCGCGGCAGGTACCAGCAGCCCCCGTCGCCGGGCACGAGCCCGACGCGGACGTAGCCTTCGCTGAACCGGGCCGACGCCGCGGCGATCCGGATGTCCGCCATCAACGCCATGTCCATGCCCGCGCCGACGGCGACGCCGTTGACCGCCGCGATGTAGGGCTTGGTCAGGGCCTCGGCGGCGAAGGCGACCTGGTGGATGCGGTTGGTGAGCAGGGTCTTCTCGGACCAGGGGGTGCGCTCGCGTTCGGCGAAGACGTCCAGGTCGACGCCGGAGCAGAACGCGTTTCCGGCGCCGGTCACCACGACCACGCGGACGTCGGGGTCCCGCTCCGCGCGGCGCAGCGCGTCGGCCCAGGCGTCCACCATCTCCAGCGTGAAGGCGTTCTTGTGGTGAGGCCGGTTCAGGGTGATCACGGCGACGTGGTCGGCGACGGCGTAGTCGAGATCGGGGGCGTCGGGCTCGGTCGGGTTCATGTGTGCGCTCCTTGATGCGGTCGTGAGGGGGTGGGGCCGGTCGGCGCGGGCCGTCGCGCGCTCAGGGGACGATGCTCGCCCGGACCACCTCGCGCGCGTCCGCCGCGCGGAACGCCTCGTTGATGTCCGCCAGCGGGAACGCCGTGCTCTCCAGCCAGTGCTTGGGGAGGGTGTCGCGGACCGCGTCCAGGAAGCGCAGGCTCCTGCCGAGCGCGTCCGGCTCGTACAGCGACACGCCGATGATGCTCTTGTTGGTGAGGGTGAGCCGGGAGGGGTCGGCCTCATAGGTCTGCCCGTGGCCGATGTTCCCGACGCTCAGGTAGCGGCCGTAGCGGCCGAGCATCTTGATGCCCTCGCCGACCACCGCGGGCGAGCCGACGAGTTCCACCACGACGTCCGCGCCGCCGCCGGTGAGGTCCTGGACGCGCCTGACCCGCTTGCGTTCGTCGGGCTCGGCGCCGATGTCCACCACGGCATCGGCGCCGAGTTCGCGGGCCAGTTCCAGGCGCTCGGCGACCGTGTCGACGACCACGACGGTCGCGGCGCCCCGGGCCTTGGCCAGGGCGGTCGCATACAAGCCCAGCCCGCCCGCGCCCTGCACGACCACGGTCTCGCCGAAGGTCAGCTGGGCGCGGTCGTAGGCCTGCATCACCTGGGACAGCGCGCAGTTCGCACCGCCGACCACCTCGTCGGAGAGCGTCTCGGGGACCGGGTAGAACAGCGCACCTGGCGGCAGGAGGAAGTAGTCGGCGAAACCGCCGACGTAGTACGGGGGTTCGGCGCTGCTGGCGAGCATCGCCATGCTCATCCGGGCGCATCCGGCACGCCGCCCGGTCACGCAGTACCGGCACGTGTGGCAGGGGAAGAAGTACGGGAACACCACGCGCGTGCCCTCGACGAGCGGGCCACCCGCGGTGTCGTGGGTGACCCCGTCGCCGAGTCCCGCGACGACCCCGACCATCTCGTGCCCCAGTACCGTCGGCAGCTTGCCGCCGAGGCCGCGGGTATTGAACCGGCCGTGCCAGGCGTGCAGGTCGCTGCCGCAGATGTTGGCCCGGATGACCTTCACCAGGACTTCCCCGGGCAGCAGCCCGCGTCCCGCGAGAGACACCTCGCGGATCACGAACGGCTCGTTCGGGGCGGTGAATTCCGCGATGCGTCCGTCGAACACGGTGCCGGCCTCCCGGGCTGGTGCCGGACGGGGGTGCGGTGCCCGGGCCGGTCGGTGCGGTCCGGGGGCGATGGTCCGGCGGTGGCAGGATCTTTTAATTCCTGCACATGAAATACATGATTGCGGCCAACGTCAAGAGCCGAGAACCGTCGGCGGACGCACCACCGCACGCCGCCGCCCAGGAGGACGCGATGCCCACGCCCCGCCGCACGCGATCCGCGCCGCAGGACGCCGGCGGTCCCGGCCCGTCAGCGCGCCGCAGGACTCGCGATCATCGTGACCAGCGCGTCCACCACCTCGGCCATGTCGACGGACGGATCGATCAACCACTGCAGCTGGACGCCGTCCACCGCCGCCACGAGCAGTTGCGCGAGGACGGCGGCGTCGATGTCGTCCCTGGCCCGGCCGTCCTCCTGCATGACGGCCACGCCGGCGCGGATCGCGGCCCGCAGTTCCTCGTAGCGGCGGGCGAAGTACGGCCCCGCCGGATGCCCGGGCTCGGGAGCCGCCGCGGTCATCGCCACATACAGCCGCACCAGGCCGGGGACCCCCATGTTGTGCCGCACCGTGCGGACGATCGCCTCCAGCGAGTCCGCGGCCCCCTCCGCCGCCGCGGTCGACTCCTGGTCCCGCGCGTCGATGACGGCGAGGAACAGCTCTTCCCGCGAGCCGAAGTAATGCAGCACTCCGGTGTCGGTGAGCCCGACCCGTTCGGCGATCGCCCGCAGCGACGCCTTCCGGTCCCCCTCGGAGGCGAAGACCTCGAGGGCCGTCTCGAGGATCTGCGCACGACGGGCCACGCCCTTGGGATACGGCTTCTGCGCCTTGCGGCCACCGACGGCCGGCTTGTCACTTGTCACCCGACGAACGTACCCAACCCACCGTGTGCGCCGGAAAAACCGAGGAGCGCCAAGTTCTATGGCCGGGGCATGCCCATCCGACAGGCGGGCAGGACGGCCCGACGGTGCGGCGGCCCGGTCAGTAAGTCCACCGCACAGGGCGGTCCATCAGCTCCGGGTACCGGTGGCGCCAGTAGTTCTCGGCCTCGGCGAGGTGCTCGCGCATGGCCGTTTCGGCGCGGTCGGCATCACGGGCACGAAGCGCGTCGACGACGGCCTCGTGCGCGTCGGCGATGGCGGCCTGCTTGCGCGCCGAGTACTGCACACCGACCCGGACACCGTCCGCGATCGCGTGCAGCGTGTTGACGAAGACGTCCAGCACGACGCTCTGCGCGGCTTCCGCGATCAGCGTGTGGAAGCGCTGGTTCTGCGCGACGAAGACCTCGTGGTCGCCCGGGTTGGCGCGCAACGCGGCGATGCTGGCGTCGAGTTCGCCCAACTGGACGTCGCTGATGCGCTCGGCTGCGCGGCGGGCGATCATCGGTTCCAGCGCGGTGCGGGCGTCCGTGACATCGCGGAACGACGCCCCCTCGATCTGGAGCACCAGGCTCAAGGCCTCGCTGAGGCTCGCCTTCGGGGGACGGCGGACGATCGGCCCTCCCCCGGGCCCGGTCTTGAGGACGATCAGCCCGCGGGTCTCCAGGAGCCGCAGGGCCTCGCGCACGGTCGGACGTCCGGCACCGTACCGCGCCATCATCTCCTGCTCGTTGGGCAGGCGTTCGCCGGGACCCACCTCGCCGGACAGAATCGGCTGCGCCAGCACGTGGGCGAGCCGCTGCGACGACTTCGGCGCACGCCAAGACGTCGCATGGGCGTTCTGGTCGGCGGTCTCGGCCATCGCGGCGTGTCCGGCATCCTGGTCGGTCGGAGAAGATCCTGTACCGGGACAGCGTAGCCGGACACCGCCGCCGACCTGTGGTGCCCCGATGCGAACGCCGGCCGGGCGCGGGTCCGTCATTCCCCGCCGGGACCGAGGGCTTCGAGGATGGCGGCCGTGTGCTCGCCGTGCAGCGGCGGCGCCCTCCGCACCGGGGGCCGGACCCCGTCGATGCGCAACGGCGAGGCGACCAGGCGCACCGTTCCCGCCGGATGCCCGACGTCCTGGACCAGGCCCACCGCGTCGACGTGGTCCTCGCGGAACACCTCGTCGATCCCGTTGACCGGCGCGCAGGCGAGTCCGGCGTCCGCGAACCGGCGTTCCCAGGTGCGGGTGGACGCGCCGAGCAGTACGCCTGCCAGCAGGTCGTCCAGTTCTTCTCGGTGGGCGAGCCGGGTCGGGTTGTCGGCGAACCGGGGGTCGTCGGCCAGCGCGGGCCGCCCGATCGCCCGGCACAGCGCCGCGAACTGCCGGTCGCTGGTGGCGCCGAGGACGAGTTCGCCGTCGGC
Organism: Yinghuangia aomiensis; assembly: GCF_039542225.1. Lineage (NCBI taxonomy): Bacteria > Bacillati > Actinomycetota > Actinomycetes > Kitasatosporales > Streptomycetaceae > Yinghuangia > Yinghuangia aomiensis. Next base: position 38,060 of record NZ_BAABHS010000024.1, read on the forward strand.
GGTCGGGATCGGGCCGTACGGTGCGACGTTGGGGTGCAGGTTTCCGAGCAGGCCCGGGACCACGCCGCCCACCAGGTGGTTCGCCGCCTGGTTGATCAGGGCGGAGACTCCGCACTCGAACAGCGGAACCTCGACCCGCGCGGCCTTCCCGTCCGGCGAGTCGCGCTTGGCGAACAAGGCTCCCAGGGCGCCGATGGCGGCGTACAGACCGGTCACCACGTCGACGATCGGAAGGCCTACCTTGGTGGGGCCGGTCGCGGGATGACCCGTCACCGACATGATCCCGGACCGCGCCTGCGCCATGGCGTCGTATCCGGGCTGGCCGCCCAGCGGACCGGCTTCCGAAGCACCGCGGATCGACACCCACACCGCCTGCGGACTGCGGTCGCGCACCGCGTCCAGGCCCAGCGAAGCCACCTGCGGCGGCAGGAAGTTCTCGATCACCACGTCGGCGTCGGCGGCAAGCGCGCACAGCGACACGCGGTCCTCCGACCGCCGCAGGTCCAGCACCATGCCGCGCCGGTTCCGGTTCACCGCCAAGTAGTACGCGGCGTCGGCCCCGTGGAACGGCGGCCCCCACCGCCGGGTCTCGTCCCCTTGCGGCGATTCGACCTTGATCACGTCGGCGCCGAGGTCGGCGAGCACGGTCGCCGCCAGCGGACCGGCCAGGATCCGCGACAGGTCGAGCACCCTGACCCCCGCGAGGGGCAGCCGCGGGTCCTGGGCATCGATGTCCTGAGGCCACGTCATACGCGTTCCTTTGCGGGCGGGTCGAGGCCCCCGGATGGAGCCTTATTCATAGCTATCATGGCTATGATCAGAGCATCCAGACCCGGCACCGTGTTTTTCGTATATCAGATACGCATAAAATGCCGGGCGCCTGAACCCCGGGAAGTCACGACGCCGCCCACCCACCGCTTTGTCGTGTCAGGGGATGACGGCCCTGACAGGCGCCGCAACGCGCCTACCAGGGGTCCGGGTTGCTGAACAGCGGCGACATCGGCGCGCTCAGGCGGGCCGGGCCGGGCCGGCGGGCAGCCGCCGGCGGGCCTGCGAGGGCTTCGATCGCGGCGATGGTGGCGTCGATGGCCGTGTCGTACAGCCGGTCGAACGCCTGCGGGAGTCGGTCGATGATCGCGCCGATCTCGGCGCGGTCGGTGTCGTCGCGCTCGTCGGCCTCGTCCAAGGCGCTGCGCAGGACCGTCACCGTCTGGTCGGCGGGCCTGCGTGCGGCGGCCATCGACGCCTGTCCGACGATCGTGGTGCCGACGAGGGTGATGGCGAGTGCCTGGTCGTCCTCGCTCAGCCGCAGGGGCTCCAGCACCCGCGTCAGGATGACGAACGAGGGCAGCCAGGCGGGCTGCCGGGTGGAGACGATGTACGGCAGCAGCTGCGGATAGGGCCGCAGGCTCTCCATGCTCAGGACCATCCACTCGCGCAGCTGGTCCTGCCAGGTGCCGGGGGACAGCTCGGTGATCGAGACCTTGAGGTCCTTCGTGAGCCGGTCCGCCACCGCGTGCAGGAGGTCGTCGCGGTCCGGGAAGTAGCGGTAGAGCGCCATCGGCGCCGAACCGACCGCGTCCGCCACGGACTTGATGGTCAGCGATGCGTGCGGGTCCTCGTACACCAGGCCGACCGCAGCCTCGACGATCAGGTCGCGCGACAGCCGCCGGGGCCGGCCCCGGCCGCGCCGAGGGGTGTCGTCGGGTTGCTGAGCCATGTTCCGTCCCTTCGCCACGCCCCCGTCGGGCGGTGCGTGCGCGTCCAGGGTACGCAGTTCGGCCCGTGCGCCACCCGGCAGACCCGGGTCCGGTCAGGAACCGTCCGCGTGATCGGCCCCGAGCGTGGCCCGCCACACCGCCGTCAACGTGTCGAGCATGGCGGACCGCTCCCGGTCCCAGCGGCCCGACTGCCACGACGGCATGAGCGTCTCCAGCTGGTTGATCAGCAGGAACGCGCGCCTCTTGGCCTCGGGACGGGTGAAGTGCGACCACCGCTCGGCGGGCCGGGTCAGCGACCGGATGAACTCCTGCTGGTGCGCGGCGTGCTGGCGGCGCAGGGTGTGCGGAAGCTGCTCGGCGAACAGCTTGAGGGCTTTCTTGTTCTCCTCGCCGGTCTCCACGTACTCGGCCAGCCAGCCGCGGATGCTCGCGGCCGACCAGTCGGGCAGCTCGGCGAACGCGGCGAACTTGCGGCCGGTGTCCGCCCAGATGCGGTCCGCCAGCTCGCCGACGATGTCGGCCTTGCCGGAGAAGTGCAGATAGAACGTCGCACGGGCGGCCCCGGCGCGGGCGGCCACGTCGTCCACGGTGGTCGCGTCGTACCCCTTCTCCTCGAAGACGTCGACGGCGGCGGACACCAGACGGGCACGCGTGAGCTGCTTGTGCTGCGCGCGCAGGTCCGGGGCCGGGGCCCCGGAGCCCGGCGCGGTCCGTCGACGCGTGGCGGGAGGCATGCCCACAGCGTAGTCGCCCACGTCCGGCCGCCGCGGCCGCCGGTCACGCTCCGCCACCGCGGGTCAGCCCCGCGGGTCCGGCCCGACGGCGTCGCGCAAGGCGCGGCAGGCGTGGTCGAGGGCGTCGGACGCCTCCGGGACGCGGGCGTAGTAGGAGAGGAAGCCGTGCGTCGTGCCCTTGACCTCCAGCACCCGGATGCGGCCGCCCGCTTCCTCGACCTTGTCGGCGTACGCGTACGCGTCGTCGATGTTGAGGTCGTACTGCGGGGCCACGATCAGCGCCGGCGGCAGGCCGGTGAAGTCGTCGGCGTACAGCGGCGAGAGGTAGGGGTTCCGCAGGTCGGCGCCGGCCGCGTAGGCCTGCCACATCGACTGCGAGGTGCTGCGCTTGAGCATCGGCGCGTCCGCGTGGGCGACGGTCGCGGGGCGCTCGGACAGGGCGTCCAGTCCCGGGTAGGCCAGCAGCTGGAACGCGAAGCGCGGGCCGCCGCGGTCGCGCGCCATGAACCCGGCCACCGCGGCGAGGTTGGCGCCCGCGCTGTCGCCGCCGAGCGCGACCCGGTCCGGGTCGACGCCGAGCAGGTCCGCCTGCTCGACCACCCAGGCGGCCGCCGCGTAGAAGTCCTCCAGCGCGGCCGGGAAGACGTGCTCGGGAGCCAGCCGGTACTCCACCGAGACCACCGCGCAGCCGCTCCGGTTGGCGATCTCCCGGCACAGCCCCTCGTGGGTCTCGATGCTGCAGATCGACCATCCGCCGCCGTGCGCGAATACCAGCGCGGGGAGCCGGTCGCCTGCGGCCGGGTAGTACACGCGCACCGGAATACCGCCGCCGGGGCCCGGCACCACATGGTCGGCCAGCGCGTGCACCTCGGGGCGCGGCTGGAGCGCCGCGGCCGCGTCGGAGCGCGCGCGGATCGCGGCCACGGATTCGGGGGTGACCTCGGGCAACGGCGGTATCACCGCCATGATCCGGGCCAACTCCGGCACCAGGACGAATCGTTCCGACTCGGGGACCGCCATCACGCCTCCGCTCCGGCCGCACCGCACACCGGCGGGCAGCCGCACACCTGGATAGACACTGCGTCTACCTTGCGCCGATCATGCACGGCCGAGCTCCCCGCGTCCAGAGCCGCGCCCCCGCAGGAAATCGCTACAGCCAAGGCGCCCTGGACATCGCCCGGCGCCGTATGCATCATGACCTTCGCTAGACACTCTGTCTATTCTCTGGCTACGGAGACCTCCGATGAACGACCGCCCCGTATCCGTTTACCGCCGTCCCGTCCCGGACGACCTCCCCCTTGCCGGCCCCGATGGCGATCCCGCGCCGGTGCGTGCGCGGCTGGCCGACGCCGAGCCGCGCACCTTGCTGATGGTGCTGACGCACCTGACGCGTGACGTTTCCCACCTCGACCGGTTCGCCGCGGTGTGCGACCCGGCCAACGCGGAATCGGGCGCCGAGCGGGAAGCGGACGAGATACGCGACTTGCTCGCCGACGTCCTGACCACGTCCGCACCTCGGGAGACGGGTCCGCTGCCGAGCGAGCTCTTCCGGCGCATGGCATCCGCCTACGTCCACGAGCCGGTCGACGAAGAGTTCGTTCCGCTGCTGCTCGACCAGTGCGGCTTCGCCAAGCTGGACGGTGCGCCGGCCGCCGCGGACCGCGGGCCCGGCGGCGACGGATTCCACGTGGTCGTGGTCGGCGCAGGCCTGTCGGGCATCTGCGCGGGGGTCAAACTCGGCGAGGCGGGCTACAGCTACCGCATCTACGACCGCAACAAGGACGTCGGCGGCACCTGGCTGACCAACGTCTACCCGGGCGTCGGCGTGGACACCCCGAGCCACTTCTACTCGTACTCGTTCGAAGTGAACCCGGACTGGCCGGAGTTCTACTCCAAGGGCGCCTACGTCCTGGACTACCTGCGCCAGTGCGCGGACGGCTACGGGGTCCGGGAGCACATCGTCTTCGAGACCGAGGTCGTGTCCTGCGCCTACGACGACGCGTCCCGGCGCTGGGCGGTGACCTCCCGCGGCCCCGACGGGACCGAGGAAGTCGAATGGGCGGACGCGGTGATCACCGCCATCGGCGTGTTCCAGGGCGCCGTCCGCCCGGACATCCCCGGGCTCGACGACTTCGCCGGGACCGTCGCGCACACCGCCGAATGGGACCCGTCCCTCGACCTGTCCGGCAAGCGGGTGGCCATCGTCGGCACCGGAGCCAGCGCCATGCAGGTCGGCCCGGCGATCGTCGACGACGTCGCCGGCCTCGCCGTGTTCCAGCGCACGCCGTCGTGGGTGATGCCGCGCCGCAAGGACGACCTGACCGTGCCCGAGGGCGCCCGCTGGGCGATGCGGCACGTCCCCTACTACGGCGAGTGGTTCCGCTTCCTCACGTACTGGTTCGCCTCGGACGGCAACTTCGTGCGCGTGGTCGTGGACCCGGACTGGCACATGCCCGACGTCTCCGTCTCCAAGGAGAGCGAGGCCATGCGGCAGTGGCTGCTGGCCTACGCGCGCGAGGAACTCGCCGACCGGCCCGACCTGCTCGAGAAGGCCATCCCGGACTATCCCCCGTTCGGCAAGCGCATCCTGCGGGACAGCAACTGGTACCGCATGCTCAAGCGGGACCACGTCGACCTGATCACCGACCCCATCGCCCGGGTCACCGCCGATGCCGTGGTCACCGCCGACGGCCGCGAAACCGCGGCGGACGTCCTGATCCTCGCCACCGGCTACCAGGTCCTGCCGATGCTCGGCCAGATCGACGTGACCGGGCGCGGCGGCACCCCGCTCGCCGACGTCTGGGGCCACGACAACCCCCGCGCGCACCTCGGCACCACCGTCCCCGGCTTCCCGAACCTCTTCGTCCTCGCCGGCCCGAACAGCGCCCCCAACCACGGCGCGGGCGTCAACATCCTGGCCGAGAGCCAGATCCACTACGTCGTCGGCTGCCTCGACCTGCTCCGGGAACGCGAAGCCCGGGCCCTCGAACCGCGCCAGGACGTGCACGACGCCTACAACGAGCAGGTGGACAAGGCCCTCGAAGGCCGTGTCTGGAGCCACCCCAGCGTGCGCAGCTACTACCGCAACAGCACCGGCCGGGTCGTCGTCTCCTGCCCGTGGCGCCTGGTCGACTACTGGACGATGCTCCGCTCCCCCGACCCGGCGGAATACACGCTCGACTGACGACGCTCAGCAGTGCCGCGCGCATCGGGGACGATGCACGCGGCACTGCTGGACGGTTTCGGGTGCCTCCGGGTCGCGGGCGCGGTCCTCGGCTGCCGCCGGGTCGGCACGGCGGCACTGGCGGACCCGCGGGACCAGCGCTGAGCCTGCCGCCCGGGCCCGCCGTCCCGGTCAGCCGTCCGACAGCAGCACCACGTCCAGTCGGCGCGGGCCGTGGACTCCCTCGACCCGGTCGAGTTCGATGTCGCTGGTGGCGGACGGGCCCGAGATCCAGGTCTGCGGGCGGCGCGGGTCGAGCAGCGGCAGGGCCTGCGGGACCGAGGCGACGATCTGGCCGGGTGCGCGCACGACGCAGATGTGGTGGTCCGGCACCAGCGTGAGGGCGCGGCGTCCCTGGCCTGGTCCGGCGTCGAGGACGATGGTCCCCGTCTCCGCGATCGCGAGCGCGCAGCCGGTGACGACGCTGTCGGTGCGGTCGAGTTCGGCCGCCGTGGTGAGGCCGTCGTCGCGGCGGACCGCCACGTCGGCGTCGTCCGGCAGCCAGGCGGCGGGCAGGTCCGGGGGCACCACCACCGTGCGTGCGCCGCGGCCGGTCAGCAACTGTCGGAGGGTCTGCGCCAGCCCCGCCGCCGACGCGCGGTGCACGTGCGCGCGGTAGTCGGTGAGGTTCTCCGCCAGGAGGTCCGCCAGTGCCGCGGGGTCGGCGCCGGTGTGGCGCTCGCGGTAGCCCCGGGCCACGGGCTCGTCCTCGGGGCGCGCGGCGCGGTCGGATCCGGCGACGGCGGTGCGGATGCGGCCGAGGATCAGCGCGCGGGAGTCGGTCATGGCGTCTCTCCGGAGGTGTCGCGGCGCTGCCACCAGGTGCGGAACGATTCGGCGGGGACGGCCGGGAGGTCGCGGGTGGCGCCCCAGGCCTTGGCCCAGCCGGGGAGCGCCGCTTTGCGCGGGTGCAGGGCCCGGGTGCGCACGGCGGTGCGCTGCAGGGCGGTGTAGCGCTTCGGGTCGCTCATCACCCAGGCGGCCGCGGCCAGCGCCGCGCGTTCGACGGGGTGGCCGGGCTGTGCGGCGACCTTCTCCCGCAGGTGGACGAGGACTTCGGGGATGTCGATGGCGACGGGGCACACGTCGTAGCAGGCGCCGCACAGCGATGACGCGTAGGGTAGCGAGGCGTCGATCTCGCTGGTGGTGCCGCGCAGTTGCGGGGTCAGGATCGCGCCGATCGGGCCGGGGTAGACGGAGCCGTAGGCGTGGCCGCCGGCCCGCTCGTAGACCGGGCACACGTTGAGGCAGGCCGAGCAGCGGATGCAGCGCAGCGTCTGGCGTCCGACCTCGTCGGCGAGGACGCCGGTGCGGCCGTTGTCGAGCAGCACCAGGTGGAATTCGCGCGGCCCGTCGCCGTCGGTGGTGCCGGTCCAGGTGGACGTGTAGGGGTTCATCCGCTCCGCGGTCGACGACCGGGGCAGCAGTTGCAGGAACACTTCGAGGTCCCGCCAGGTCGGGACGACCTTCTCGATGCCGACGACCGAGATCAGCGTCTCCGGGAGCGTCAGGCACATGCGCCCGTTGCCTTCGGACTCCACGACGACCAGCGTCCCGGTCTCCGCGACCAGGAAGTTCGCGCCGGATACGGCGACCTTCGCGCGCAGGAACTTCTCGCGCAGGTGCAGCCGTGCCGCTTCGGCGAGTTCGCGGGGTTCGTCGGTCATGCCGTCCGGTGCCGGGACGCCCCACTCCCCCATCGTGCCGGCGAAGATGTCGCGGATCTCGCCGCGGTTGCGGTGGATCGCCGGGACGAGGATGTGCGACGGGCGGTCGTCGCCGAGCTGCACGATCAGTTCGGCGAGGTCCGTCTCGTACGCGGTGATCCCGGCCTCGGCGAGGGCCTCGTTGAGCCCGATCTCCTGCGTGGCCATCGACTTGACCTTGACGACCTCGGTCTCGCCGGCGGCCCGCACGAGTCCGGCGACGATGCGGTTCGCCTCCGCGGCGTCGGCCGCCCAGTGCACGTGGCCGCCCGCCGCCCGCACCGCGGCCTCGGCCTGTTCGAGGTAGCGGTCCAGATGCCGGAGGGTGTGGTCCTTGACCGCCGCTCCGGCCGCGCGCAGTTCGGCCCAGTCGTCGAGTTCGGCGACCGCGGCGGCCCGGCGGCCGCGGATGGTGCGGGTGGCGTGCCGCAGGTTGCGGCGCAGCGTCGGGTTGCGGGTCGCGTCGCGGGCCGCCTTGGGGAAGGCGGGCATGCCGAGCGGGACGGCGCTCATCGGGGTGCCCCCTTCCGGGCGGTGGCGGATGCGAGGTCGACGGGGTCCGCCTCGGTCGCGGCGAGGATCTCGGCGATGTGCAGCGTGCGCAGGGGCGATCCGCGGCGGCCGGCCATGCCGCCGAGGTGCATGAGGCACGAGTTGTCGGCGGCGCACAGCACGTCGGCTTCGGTGGACTCGGCGTTGCGGATCTTGTCGGCGCCCATGGCGGCCGAGACGTCGGGGTTCTTGACCGCGAACGTGCCGCCGAAGCCGCAGCATTCGTCGGCGCCGGGCAGTTCGACGAGGTCGATGCCCCGGACCTCGGCGAGGAGCGTGGTCGGCCGGTCGCCGAGGCGGAGCAGCCGCAGCGAGTGGCAGGTGGGGTGGTAGGCGACGCGGTGCGGGAAGTACGCCCCGACGTCGGTGACGCCCAGGACGTCGACCAGGAATTCGGTCAGTTCGTAGACGCGGGGAACCACCGCGCCGACCGCCTCGGCCAGTTGCGCGTCGCCGGAGCGTTGCGCGGCCTTGGGGTGGTTGTCGCGGATCATCGCCCCGCACGAGCCGGACGGGGTCACCACCGCGTCGTAGCCGGCGAACGTCTCGGCGAAGGACCGCACCATCGGTTCGACGCGGCGGCCGTAGCCGGTGTTCCAGTGCATCTGCCCGCAGCACGTCTGGTCGAGGGGGAAGTCGACGGTGCAGCCCAGGCGTTCGAGCAGGGTTACGGTCGCCTGCCCGGTGCGGGGGTAGAGCAGGTCGTTGACGCAGGTGAGGAACAAGCCCACACGCATGACGCCGGATCTCCTTGCGTGGTCGTCGGTCGGGCGGCGTTCAGGCGGCCGGGACGCCGGCGCGGAGGGCGGCGAGCCGTTCCGCGGCGGCGTCCCAGGGCCGCCGGTCGCCGGGTTCGTACCGGCGCAGGTGCTGGGTGCCGCGCAGCAGGCTCCGCAGGTCGCCGAGCGTGCCGTGCACGATACCGAGGGCGCGTGCCTGTACGAGGATGTTGCCCAGGGCGGCGGCCTCCACGGGCCCGGCGACGACCGGAAGGCCGCAGGCGTCCGCGGTCAGCCGGCACAGCAGTTCGTTCTGCACGCCGCCGCCGACGATGTGCACGGTGTCCACCGTGCGGTCGGCGGTGCGGCACGCGTCGGCGACTGCGGCGCGGTACGCCAGCGCCAGGCTGTCGAGGATGCACCGGACGATGGCGCCGCGGGTCTCCGGGACGGGCTCGCCCGTCCGGCGGCACGCGTCCGCGATGCGCCGCGGCATGCCGCCGGGGGCGAGGAACGCGTCGTCGCCCGCGTCGACGAGGGAACGCAGCGGGGTCGCCCGGTCCGCTTCCGCCAGGACGTCGGACAGGGCGACGTCCTGCCCGTCGGCCTGCCACTGCCGCAGGCATTCCTGCAGCAGCCACAGGCCCGTGATGTTGCGCAGGTACCGGATGGTGCCGTCCACGCCGAGTTCGTTGGTGAAGTTGGCGGCGCGGGCGGCTTCGGTACGTACCGGGGCGTCGAGTTCCAGGCCGACGAGCGACCAGGTGCCGCTGGAGATGTAGGCGAAATTGCCGCCGTCCGCGGGTACTCCGGCCACCGCCGAGGCGGTGTCGTGCGAGCCGACCGCCACGACGGGCACCGGACCGGACAGGCCGGTCTCGGCGAGCACCTCCGGCAGCAGGAATCCGGCGGGGTCGCCGGGGCTGCGCAGCGGCGGGAACAGCGCGGGATCGATGCCCAACGCGTCGGTGACGGCGTGGGCCCAGTCCCTGCTCGCCGGGTCCAGGAGCTGGGTCGTGGACGCGTTGGTGCGTTCGGTGCCGGCGACACCGGTGAGCCAGAACGAGATCAGGTCGGGGATCAGCATCGCCTGCCGGGCGGCGGCGAACTGCGGCGTGTCCCGGGCGGCGACCAGCTGGTGCACGGTGTTGAACGCGGCGTGCTGGATGCCGGTGGCCGCGTACAGGTCGGCGGCGGGCACCGTCGCGTGGACGCGGTCGGGGACGCCTTCGGTGCGGGCGTCGCGGTAGTGCACCGGGTTGCCGAGCAGGGCGCCGGACGCGTCGACGAGACCGAAGTCGACGCCCCAGGAATCGATGCCGACCGACGTCAGCCGCCCGGCGGCGGTGCCGGCCGCGCGCAGGCCGTCGAGGATGCCCGCGTACAGGCCGAGCGCGTCCCAGTGCAGCGTTCCGGCGACCCGCACCGGCCGGTTCGGGAACCGGTGCACCTCGGCAAGGCCGACGCCGTCCGGGGTGACCCGTCCGACGATGACCCGGCCGCTGGACGCGCCGAGGTCGATGGCGCCGAAGGCGGCGGTCTGGGGGGCGGCTGGCATGCGGAACACCTCGAAGGCAGACGGGTCTCGGAAGAAGGAATGGCGGGATGCCGTATGCGCCGCGCCCGGGTCCCTCAACAGCCGGGCGCGGCGCATACGGCGCTTCCCGCGCCGGTGCGACTCAGCGCAGGAAGGCCGCGGCGACTCCCGCGTCCACCGGGATGTGCAGGCCCGTGGTGTGGGAGAGGTCGCCCCCGGTCAGGGCGAACACCGCGTTGGCAACGTGCTCGGGGAGCACTTCACGCTTGAGGAGGGTGCGCTGGGCGTAGAACTCGCCGAGCTTGTCCTCCTCGACGCCGTACACGGCGGCGCGTTGTGCGCCCCAGCCGCCGGCGAAGATGCCCGATCCGCGCACGACACCGTCGGGGTTCACCCCGTTGACGCGGATCCCGTGGTCGCCCAGTTCGGAGGCCAGCAGCCGCACTTGGTGCGCCTGGTCGGCCTTCGTGGCGCTGTAGGCGATGTTGTTCGGACCGGCGAAGACCGCGTTCTTGGACGCGATGTAGACGATGTCGCCGCCCATCGCCTGCCCGATCATCGTGCGGGCGGCTTCGCGCGAGACGAGGAACGAGCCGCGGGCCATGATGTCGTGCTGGAGGTCCCAGTCGCGCGCGGTCGTCTCCAGCAGCGGCTTGGAGATCGAGATGCCCGCGTTGTTGACTACCAGGTCGACCCCGCCGAACGCGAGTGCCGCCGCCGCGAACGCCGCCTTGATCTGCGCTTCGTCGGTGACGTCGACCGTCACCGCGACGGCCCGGTCCGCTCCGCCGAGCTCCTCGGCGACCGCGGCGGCGGCCTCGGCGTTCAGGTCGGCGACGACCACGCAGGCGCCCTCGGCGGCGAGCCGGTGCGCGACGGCCTTGCCGATGCCCGAGCCGGCGCCGGTCACCAGCGCGACCCGGGTGGCCAGCGGCTTGGGCTTCGGCAGCCGGGCGAGCTTGGCTTCCTCCAACGCCCAGTACTCGATGCGGAACTTCTCCGCTTCCTCGATCGGGGCGTACGTGGAGACCGTCTCCGCACCGCGCATCACATTGACGGCATTGACGTAGAACTCGCCCGCGACCCGGGCGGTCTGCTTGTCCTTGCCGAACGAGAACATGCCGATTCCGGGGACCAGCACGATCGCCGGGTCGGCGCCGCGCATCGCGGGCGAGTCCTCGGTGGCGTGGCGCGCGTAGTAGGCGGCGTACTCCTCGCGGTAGGCCGCGTGCAGCTCGCGCAGCCGCGCCGAGACCTCCTCCAGCGGCGCCTCGGGTGCCGTGTCGAGGACGAGCGGGGCGACCTTGGTGCGCAGGAAGTGGTCGGGGCAGGACGTTCCGAGCGCGGCGAGCCGCGGGTGTTCGGCGCGCCCGACGAAGTCGAGCACCACGCCGGCATCCGTGAAGTGGCCGACCTGCGGCCGGTCGGTCGAGGCCAGGCCCCGGAGCACCGGCGCGAGTTCGGCGGCGCGTGCGCGCCGGGCCGGCTCCGGGAGCGGGGCGTACCGCGGCAGCAGGTCGCCGAAGGGGTGGCGCTCGGCGTCGAAGCGCTCGGCGATGAAGGCCTCGGCCGTGCGGATGATGTGCAGCGAGTTCGCCTGGCATTCCTCGGAGGTTTCGCCCCAGGCGGTGATGCCGTGGCCGCCGAGGACGCAGCCGATCGCCTGCGGATTCGCCGCCTTGATCGCGGCCATGTCCAGGCCGAGCTGGAAGCCGGGGCGGCGCCACGGCACCCAGACCACGCGGTCGCCGAAGCACTCCGCGGTCAGCTTCTCGCCGTCGGCCGCGGTCGCCAACGCGATGCCGGAGTCCGGGTGCAGGTGGTCGACGTGCGCGGCGTCCACGAGACCGTGCATCGCGGTGTCGATGGACGGCGCGGCACCGCCCTTGCCGTGGGCGCAGAAGTCGAAGGCGGCGACCATCTCGTCCTCGCGGTCGACACCGGGGTACACGCCTATGAGCGCGCGCAGCCGGTCGAGCCGGAGCACGGCCAGCCCCGCCTCGGTCAAGGTGCCCAGGTCGCCGCCGGAGCCCTTCACCCACATCAGGTCGACGGCTTCGCCGGTGACCGGGTCGCGGTCGAGGCCTTTGGCGGAGGTGTTGCCGCCCGCGTAGTTGGTGTTGCGCGGGTCGGCGCCGAGGGCGTGCGAGCGCGCGATCAGCTTCGCGGCCTCGGACGGGATGCCGGACATCGGGGAAACTCCTGGTGTGCGAGACGGAACGGGATGCGGACAGCGGGTCAGGCGCCCCAGCCCGCCTGGGTGCCGCCGACGCGCTCGGCCTTGATCCGCTCGGCGTATCCCGAGCGGGCGTAGGCGGCCATCGGGTCCGGGGCCAACCCGGCCTCGTCGCGCAGTTCGGCGAGCAGCGCACGGACGTCGGTGTTGTAGGCGTCCATCAGCACCGCGTTGGCGCCGAGCACATCGCCCGCGCGCTGCGCCGCGGCGAGCGCGTCGGCGTCGACGAGGAGCGCCTTCGCCGTGGCCTCCTGAACGTTCATCACCGAGCGGATCTGCCCGGGGATCTTCGGCTCGATGTTGTGGCACTGGTCGAGCATGAAGGCGACCTCCGACGCCGGGTCCAGGCCGCCGCCGCGCACCACCTCGTGCATGATGCGGAACAGCTGGAACGGATCCGCGGCACCGACCATCAGGTCGTCGTCGGCGTAGAAGCGCGAGTTGAAGTCGAACGCGCCGAGCTTCCCCTCGCGCAGCAGGAACGCCACGATGAACTCGATGTTCGTGCCCGGCGCGTGATGGCCGGTGTCGACGACGACCTTGGCCCGCTCCCCCAGCTTGAGGCAGTGCGCGTAGGCGGTCCCCCAGTCCGGCACGTCGGTGGTGTAGAACGCCGGCTCGAAGAACTTGTACTCCAGGATCAGCCGCTGCTCGCCGGTCAGCCGCGCGTACACCTCGGCCAGTGCCTCGGCGAGCCGGTCCTGCCGGGCCCGGATGTCGTCCTGGCCGGGGTAGTTCGTGCCGTCCGAGAACCACAGCTTGAGGTCGCGCGAGCCCGTCCCGTCCATGACGTCGACGCATTCGAGCAGGTGGTCGACGGCCTTGCGGCGGATGCGCGGGTCCGGGTTGGTCACGGAACCGAGCATGTAGTCGTCGTCCTGGAACACGTTGGCGTTGATCGCGCCGATCCGCACACCGAGGTCGGCGGCGTGCTTGGCCAGTGCGGCGTAGTCGGCGACCTTGTCCCACGGGATGTGCAGCGACACGGTCGGCGCGACGCCGGTGAACGCGTGCACCTGCGCGGCGTCCGCGATTTTCTCGAACGGGTCGCGCGGGACGCCCTGCTGCGCGAAGACCTTGAAGCGCGTCCCGGAGTTCCCGTACGCCCACGAGGGCGTCTCGATCTGCTGACCCTTCAGCGCGGCGCGCACGGCGGACGCAGTTGTCATTGGCTCGGCTCCTTGCCCACCCTGGGACGATTCTGAAACGTTTCAATCCGATGCCCGTAAGGTAAGGGCGAAACATATGCCTGTCAACAGAACGTCGCTTCCGGAAGGATTCAAAAGGCCCGGTCGCACCGTGGATGATCACCCCGGGCACCGGGCCGCCTACGATGGCCTCTATGCCCAGATCGACACCGAAGCGCGACGAGCCCGCCCGCAGCGCCGGGCGCGTGGGGATCAAGGACGTGGCGCGCGGCGCCGGCGTCTCGGTCGGCACCGTCTCCAACGTGATCAACAACCCCGAGATGGTGTCCGAGGAGACCCGCCTGCGGGTGCGCGCGGTCATCGAACGCCTGGGCTACGTGCGCAGCGAGTCCGCCCGCCAGTTGCGCGCGGGGCACAGCCGCATGGTCGGCATGCTCGTCCTGGACCTCGCGAACCCGTTCTTCGCCGAGGTGGCCAAGGGCGCGGAGCATGCGCTGAGGGCCGCCGGACTCGGTGTGATGGTGTGCAACAGCGCCGCCAGCCCGGCCGAGGAAGCCGAGTACCTGGCGTTGTTCGCCGAACAGCGCATCCGCGGCGTCCTGGTGACGCCCGCGGACACCGGCGGGCGCACCGTCGAGTCGTTGCGCGGCCAGGGCACGCCGTTCGTCCTCGTCGACCGGTCGTTGGCCGCCGAGGAAGGCTGCTCGGTGTCGGTCGACGACCTCCGCGGCGGCACGCTCGCGGCGGCCCACCTGCTCGACGCGGGGCACCGCCGCGTGGCCTTCGTCGGCGGGCGGACCGACCTCCCGCAGGTCCGCGACCGGCTCGCCGGTGCGCGCTCCGCCGTGGCCGCCGCCGGGTTTGCCGACGACGTCCTGCTCCACCTGGCCACCGACCGGCTGGACGTCGCCGCCGGCCGCGACGCGGGGGCCCGCCTCCTCGGCCTCTCCCCCCGCCCCACCGCGGTCCTGTGCGCCAACGACCTGCTGGCCCTCGGGCTCCTCCAGACGCTCTACGCCGCCGGGGTCCGGGTCCCGGAGGACATCGCCCTGGTCGGCTACGACGACATCGAGTTCGCCGCCGCGGCCGCCGTGCCGCTCACTTCCGTCCGCCAGCCGGCCGGCCTCCTCGGCCGCACCGCCGCCGACCTCCTCCTCGACGAGATCACCGCCGAAGGCGTCCCGCACGCCCACCGGCGGATCGTCCTGCAGCCCGAACTGGTCGTCCGGGATTCGAGCGCGGCCCGCGTTCCGTCGTCCTGACCGCGAGCGGCGCGGACCGGCCCGACCATGTGAATCACCCGAGGGTTCGCCGGGGGGGCCGACGGCGGGGCGGCCTTCGCGGCCGTCCCCCTTCGGCCCACACCTGCGTGCCCGGCCGGTCCTCAGCCGACGCGCAGCGTCGTCGACAGCGCATGGGCCTCCGCGCTGTCGCCGATCAGCAGCGTGAACGCGCCCGGTTCGACCTGCCAGCCGTCCGCCCAGTGCGCGAACGCGCGCGGGGCGAGCCGCAGGTCCACCGTGGTCTCGGCGCCCGGGGCCGCCTCGGCGGTGGCGAACCCGGCCAGCCACAGGGCCGGCCGGGCCACGGCCGAGTCCTCGCGCCGCAGGTACGCCTGCACGGTGTGGCGGCCGTGGCGCGGGCCGGTGTTGCGCACGGTCACGTGGACCACCGTGTCGCCGTCCGCGGGCACATCGTCGGGTGCCGAAACGGCGACGTACTCCCAGGTGGTGTAGCCGAGTCCGTGGCCGAACGGGTAGGCGGGCCGGTGGCCTCCGGCCGGCCGGCCGCGGTAGCCGATGTCCAGGTCGTCGCCGTACGCGACGACGCCTCCGACCGGCGTCGTCGAACGCAGCGCCGGGGAGGCCTCGTCCGCGGGCCAGGTCACCGGCAGGCGGCCGCCCGGTTCGGACCGGCCCAGGAGGACGTCCGCGAGCGCATGGCCGAACTCCTGGCCGGGGAACCAGGTGAGCAGCACGGCGCCGACCTCGGCGCGCCACGGGAGCAGGACCGGGGCGCCGGCGTTGACGACGACCACGGTGCGCGGGTTCGCCGCGGCGACGCGCCGCACCAGTTCGTCCTGCGCCCCGGGCAGGACGAGGGTGGTCCGGTCGACACCCTCGGATTCGACTTCCTCGTTGGTACCGACCACCACGACGGCGACGTCCGCGTCGGCGGCGAGGGCCACCGCGCGGCGCATCTCCTCGTCGGCGGGGGTGTCGGGCGCCTCGATGCCGAGGAGGAAGCCGACGACGAGGGCCCCGGTGGGGAACTCGTGCCGGAGGCGCAGCCGTACGCGGCCGTCGGCGGGCAGGTGGTGCGTCGTCGACCGCTCCGGGGGATGGAGGATGCCGCTGAGCGGGTCGTCTTTGGCGATGTCCTCGTCGACGAGGACGGTGTCGTCGGCCGTGAGCCGGAACCGGCCGGAGCCGGCGACGCCGATCCGGTGCGGGCCGCCGCCGGGCATCCGCACGTCGGCCTCGACCTCGACCGCGCAGGCCTGCTGGACGATGGCGTCACTCAGCCACAACAGCCGTGCCGAGAGCCGGAGTTCGTCGAGGACAAGGGAGCCGTCGGGGGCGTGGAAGCGGACGCGGAAGCCCGGGGCTCCGGTGACCGGGTCGGTCGCGTGGCGGTGGTCGAGGGCCGGCAGCCGGGGCCGGGTGCGGACGCCCGGCTCGTGGGTGATCTCGACGCCGTCTCCTAGCGCCGCGCGCAGGCCGTCCAAAGGGCTGACGGTGTGCCGGGGCTGGACGGTGGCACTGCCGCCGCCTTGGACGCGGGCGGTCGCGGCGTTCGGCCCCAGGACGGCGACACGGCGCAGCCCTTCGGCGGACAGCGGCAGGAACCCGTCGTGATTGCGGACGAGCACGGTTCCGGACACCGCCGCGGTGCGCAGCAGTGCGCGCTCGTCCTCGGGCTCGTGCGGTGGCAGGGTGCCCTCCCCCGGGTCGCCGAGTGCGCCGACCCGGGCGGCGAGGCGCAGCAGGTTGCGGACTTTGGCGTCGACGGACTTCATCGGGACGCGGCCGGCCTCCACGGCGGCGGCGAGTGCGTCGCCCCAGGGCCCGTGCGGGCCGGGCATGGCCAGGTCGAGGCTGCCGAGGGCGGCGCCTTCGGTGCTGCGGGCGGCGAACCAGTCGGAGACGACGAGTCCGTCGAATCCCCATTCGCCGCGCAGCGGTTCGTCGAGGAGGGGGCTTTCGGTCATGGTGGTGCCGTTGACCGAGTTGTAGGCGGCCATCAGCGCCCAGGGCGCGGCGGTGCGGACGATGTGCTCGAACGGCGCCGCGTACACCTCGCGGAGGGCACGCGCGCCGATGCGGACGTCGACGGTGTAGCGGTCGGTCTCGAAGTCGTTGCCGACGTAGTGCTTGACGGTCGCGGCGACCCCGGCGGCCTGGAGGCCGGCGACGGTGGCGGCACCCATCGCGCCGCTGAGCAGGGGGTCCTCCGAGTAGCACTCGAAGTTGCGGCCGGCGTACGGGCTGCGGTGCAGGTTCACGGTCGGGCCGAGGACGACGTCCACCCCCTTGCTGCGGGCCTCGGCCGCGAGCAGGCCGCCGAGGCGCCGGGCCAGTGCGGGGTCCCAGCTCGCCGCGACCGCGGTCGGGCTGGGCAGGACGGCGGACGGGTCGCGTTCGTCGAACCGCTCGCCGCGCACCCCGGCGGGTCCGTCGGAGAGCACCAGGGCACGGAGCCCGACGGCGGGCTCGGCGTGTGTGCGCCAGAAGCCGGAGCCGGTCAGGAGGCGGATCTTGGCCTGGGTGTCGAGCCGGGCGAGGGCGCTCTCCACCTGCTCGTCGAGGGAACTGGGGGATGCCGGTGACGAGCTGTCATCATGACCGGTGTTCACTACACGGTGCATAATACCTTCCAGATGGCATGTATTCACTGTCGGACACGGGATCGCAGGGAGCAGGGCGGCAATGGCGGAGCAGACGGGGCGTCGGGGGCCGTACGCCAGCGGAGTCGCGAGGCGGGAGGAGATCGTCGTGGCCGCGCTGGAGCTGTTCGCGGCGCGGACCTACGACGCCGTGTCGTTGCGGGAGGTGGCCGCGAAAGTAGGGATCACCCACAGCGGTCTGCGGCACCACTTCGCCTCGAAAGAGGAACTGCTGACCGCGGTCCTGCACTACAACGACCAGGTGTCGCTCACGCCCGACCCGGAGCACGAGATCAGCGGCGTCGAGGTGCACGGCGTCGACTGGATCCGGGCGAGCGTGGACGTCGTCGCGTTCAACTCCCGGCAGCCGCTGGTGATCCGCCTGTTCGCGACGCTGTCGGTGCAGGCGACCGATCCGCACCACCCCGCGCACACCTACTTCGTCAAGCGCTACGCCGTCGCGCGGGGCCTGGTCGCCCGGGAGTTGGAGTTCGCCCGGGCGAACGGCGACATCCGGGCGGACACCGACGTGGAAGCGGCCGCCGAATCGCTGCTGGCGACCATGGACGGGCTCCAGATCCAGTGGCTGCTGGATCCCGAGCACGTCGACATGGTCAGCGCGTACCGGCAGTTCGTGGACCGCTTCCTCACCTATCTGACGTCGCTCGACTCGGCGGGCTGACCGGCGGGCAGCGTGATGCCGTGCCGTCCCGCCGCGTAGTCGCCGCCGCCGTGCCGGAACGGGACGGGGCTGTCGACGTCCAAGCGTGTCGGGGTGACCGCGACGGTGATCAGCCCGGCCGGGCACGGCACTTCACCGGACGCCGAATCGAGCGTGCCGAGCGCCGGTTCGATGCGCGCCACCCCGAACCCGGGCTCGGCCGGTTCGACGCCGAGCACCCGCACCACCAGGTCGCGGGTCGGGGTCGACGACCAGCCGTGGCTGACCGTGCCGCCGTACCAGGTCTCGGACCACGAGGTCGCGCAGCGCTCCAGCGCGGCCGTCCAGTCCCGGCACAGCCCCGCGACGAGGTCGGCGCGCCCGGCGGCGGCGAGCGCGTCGTGCACGACGTACCGGAAGAACGGCTGGGCCCGGACGACCTGCTTGTCGGTGTCCCACCACGGCTCGGGGTGGCCGATGCGCAAGTAGTCGCCGCCGACCGGGAGATCGCCGCCGGGCACGGCGGGCGCGTCCGGGCTGCTGAACGCCGCGTCGACGTGCGCGGTGGTGTCGGTGAGGACGTCCACCAGGCGCGCCCAGCGCTCCCGCGGGGCGAGCCCGCCGACGATCGCGGCCGCCTGCGCGTGCTGCGAGGCCGCGGTCACGCGGCTCCCGCCGACGAGCGCGTCCGCGTACCGGCCCCGCTCGCCGTCCCACAGGAGGTCGAACCCGGCGGCGAGCCGCCGGTGGACGTCGAGCGCCCAAGCGGCGCGGCCCTCGTCGCCGAGCCATGCGGCCATGTCGGCGAATTCCCGCAGTGCCCGCCCCCACAGACCGCACAGTGCGGCGCAGACGCCTTCGGTGGTGACCGACGCCCAGTCGATCAGCACCCAGCCGAACACGTCCTCGAGGAGGCCGTCGGCGTTGCGGAACGGGAGGAACCAGCGCAGGACGCGCTCGGCCACCGGCAGCAGCGCGGCGATCTCGTCGCGGTCGCCGACGTACCGGTAGGAGTTCCAGACCGCGTGCACCCAGTGCAGTGACCAGTCCGGGATGACCGTGAAGTCGGCGTACTCCACGTCGCCGGCCACGGCCATCGGCAGCATGCCGTCGCTGCGCGGCGAGGCGGCCATCCGCGGGTACCAGCGGGCCAGCCGCCAGTCGGTGTTCGTCGCGAAGTCCACCATCTGGTGGACCACGGCGTCGCCGACCCAGGCGCGCTGTTCGCGGGTCGGGCAGTCGATGTACGCGTCGGCGGAGCACAGCGTGACGGTGCGGCGGCCGACCTCCCAGATCCGTTCGAGGACCGGGTCCGAACAGCGGAAGGAGGCTCCCCCGGTCACCGGGTAGGTGCGGGAGCGGACGCCGATGCCGTGCACGGTCACCCCGTCGCCGGCATCGACGAGCGCGCCGTGCAGGCCGTACAGGTCCAGCGATTCGGCGGTGCGCCGGGTGCCGTCGAGGGTGACGGTGAAACAGGCGTCGTGCTCGCCCGGCGACGGCTCGCCGTCGGCGAGGAACTCGGCGACGCGGACGGTCACGGATGCGCCGTGCGGCCCGGAGACGTCCACGACCAGCGTTCCGGATTCGATCCGGTCGGCGACATAGGACCCCGAGGGCGTGCGGCGCAGCGCCACCTCGCACGGCGTCGCCTGCGCGATCGGGCGGGCGCCGAGCGGTCCGCCGGGGAAACTGGGCGGCTCGGCGCGCCCGGGTTCGCCGGTGGTCATCGCCCGCCGCGCGACCGCCGGGGCCCAGCCGACGTCGCGGGCGAAGCCGCCGGCCTCGGCGGCGTCGACGGCCGTGGCCCAGTCCGCGGGCAGCACCCGGCAGTCGACGTGCTCCTCGCCGCGGCCGGACAGCCGGTCCACAACGTTCTCCCCCCACCCGGGCAAGGCGCGGGACCGCCAGTGCTCGTCGGAGACGAACCACCCGTCGGCGAGGCGGGCTTCGAACACGAAAGCGCCCTCGTGCAGGTCGTTCGCCAGCGGCGACGGCGGCATCCACCACGGCTTGGGTCCGTCGTAGCGCCAGGCCAGCACCGCGACCACGTTGGCGCCGGGGCGCAGGTACGGGGCCAAGTCGACGTCGTCGTACGGCTGCTGCCGGGGGTTGGCGCGAACCGGCCCGCGGGACACCTCGGTTCCGTTGACCCACAGCGCGTACCGGGACAGTGCGGCCATGCGGGCGGGCACCCGGTCGGGTACCGAGGCGAGGTCCAGGGTGTGCCGGAGCGCGACCACCTCGCGTCCGCCGTCGGCCGCGCGCTCCGCGGCCCAGATCCACCGCCCGCGCCACCGTCCCGGCGGGAAGTCGCCGGGTATCGGGGTCGGGCCTGCAAGCGAGTTCGTCATCGGCGGCCCTCCAGCCGGTCGAAGTGGGCCCGGACCGCGGCGAGCCACGCCCGCGGCTGCTCGGTCTGCGGGCTGTGCTTGGCGCCGTCGACGACGACGAGGCGGGCCCCCGGTATGCCGTCGGCCAGTTGGCGGACGCCGCGGCGCAGCGCTTTGTCTCCCGCGCCGACCAGCACGGTGGTCGGGCAGGCGATCTCGCCGAGCCGTGCGGTGAGTGCCGGGTAGCTGCGCAGCTCCCGGGCGAACGCCGCGAAGGCCTCGGGGTCCGTGTCCAGGAACGCGGCGGCCTGCCGGTCGCGTTGCTCCGCCGAGAGTCCGCCGTCCGCGCCGCTGCCGTCGGCGGCGGGTTCGGGCCGCGGCAGCAGCTTGACGAGCGTGCCGAGCACACCCATGCCGCGTCGGCGCACCAGCCCGCCGAGCGGGCTCATGAGCAACGACAGCGGGCCGCCCGCGGGTTCGGGCGCGGTGTCCATGAGGACGAGCGAGCGCACCCGGCCGGGGTGGGCGAGCGCGTACCGCTGGGCGACCACGCCGCCCATCGAGTGGCCGAGCAGGTCGACCGGCCCGAGGCCGAGCGCGTCCAGGAAGGCGTGCAGGTCCGCTTCCAGCGCGTCGAACGTATAGGCGTCGGCGCGCCCGGGTTTGGCGCTGCGTCCGTGGCCGCGGTGGTCGTACGCCACCACGCGCCGGTCGGCCGCGAGCCGGGGCAGCACACCGGCCCAATCCGCGGTGCTGCCGACGAATCCGTGCAGGAGGACAAGTGGTTGCGTACCGGGCGTCGGACGGCCGTGGTCCTCGTAGTTCAGGGCGGTGTCACCCGCGGTGAGCTGGGCGTTCGTCATGCCTTCATGAAACCCTTCCATCTGGCAGGTATTGGATGTTAGCATCGCCGCGCTTCGCTGTGACGCCCATTTCTCCGCGAAGTCAAATCCAGGAAGTTCCCAGGAAAGGGATGCGTCGCATGCGACCAAGACTCCGGGTTTCCGTCCCCGCCGTGGCCGTGCTCGTCGCCGTCGCCGGCTGCTCGGTCAGCAGCGGAACTCCGAAGGAGACGAGCAGCAACGGCGGCGGCCAGGCCGCCGCCGCGCCCGCCCAGGGGGTCACCGCCACGACCGTCAAACTGGGCGTCGCCGGCACCGATCCCGCGGCTCTCAAGGCGGTCGGCATACCCGCCGACGGCCCTGCGACCAAGGACCTCTACACCGCGTGGATCGCGGCGCAGAACAAGCGCGGCGGCACCAACGGGCGGCAGATCGAGCTGGCCTTCCAGCCGTTCCTGCCGACCGGCCCGGCCGCGGCGCAGTCTGCTTGCGTCGCGCTCGCGAAGGACCAAGGCGTGTTCGCCGCGATCGGCATCTTCACCGGCGACACCCCGCTCTGCTTCACCCAGACCGAAGGCGTCCCCTACATCGGTCTGTGGGGGCAGTCCGCCGACCGTGACGCGAAATCCACCAAGGCGCCGTTCCTGGCCGTCGAGATGGCCGACGACCGGCAGCGCAAGGCCGGCGTCCAGGCGCTGCTGGACCAGGGGTTGCTCACCGGACACAAGGTCGCGCTGTACTGGGAGGCGCAGGACGGCGCGGTCACCAAGGACGTCGTCAAGCCGCTGCTGAAGGCGGCCGGCGTCGACGTGGTCGTCGAAACGCCGCTCCCGAACCTCGGCACCGACCAGGCCGCGCAGAACCAGGCGATGGACACCATCGTCGAGAAGCTCAAGTCGTCCGGCGCCGACACGGTGCTGAACACCTCGAACTTCGCCGGGCTCATGAACGCGCTCCAGCGCAAGAGCTGGCTGCCCCGGCAGATCCTGGCGACCTCGCAGCAGGCCTTGAGCCCGGCGGTCATGCAGACCACCGGCATCAAGCCCGCGACGATGGCACCGCTCGTCGTCGCCGCGCCGTACGCCCCGACGAAGGCCGAACTGACCGCCGACCCGGGCCTGGTGCAGTGCGTCACCGAGTACAACGACGCCTTCCCCGCCGCGCGGGTCGACCCGGCGGCGGCGTCCGCGGAGACGCTGAGCGGCATCGCGCACCAGTGCGCGGCCTTCCGCCTGTTCGTCCAGACCACCGACAAGGCCGGGAAGGACATCACCCTCGACGGCTGGAAGGCGGCGGCCGAGGGACTCGGCAAGGTCACCCTGCCGGGCGTCCCGATGGGCTCGCTGGGCCCCGGGAAGCACAGCGTCGGCGACGCCGTCGGCGTCTACAAGTTCGACCCGGCGACCGCGCAGATGGTGCCGGCCGGCCCGGCCGTCGCCGCCGTCGGCTGACGCGTTCCGGGACCACGGCGGAGAGGCCGACCATGAGCGACCGCATGACCCGCGACGACGGATTCGCGGACCTCGCGGGTGCGTTGCTGCACACCGAGCCCCCATCGGAGGACATGGGGGGCACAGCCGGACGGCACCGGGACGATCCCCGGGAACCGGGCGGCGGGGTCCTCGGCGACAGCGGGGAACCCACGACGCTCCGCGCCGGGCTGCGCCGGGCGGGACCGGCCACCTTCGTGGTCCTGCTCCTGCTGACCTCGCTGGACGAACTGGAGGGCGCCGCGCTCGGCGTGCTCGCGCCCAACATCCGCGACAGCTTCGGCGTCAGCGACGGGATGATCGTGTTCCTGTCCGTCGCGGCGGGCGCGTTCATCGTGGTCGGCGCCGTTCCGATGGGCTGGGTCGCCGACCGGTTCCGGCGCGGCCCGGTGATCGGCGCGGCGAGCGCGTTCTTCGCCGCGATGGTGTTCGCGTCCGGTTTCGCGGCCAACGCCTTCATGTTCTTCTGGACCCGCTTCGGCGCGGGCGTCGCCAAGTCCAACCAGGGTCCCGTGCAGGGGTCGCTGCTGGCGGACACGTACCCCATCGGCATCCGCGGGCGGATCGGCGCGGCCATCGGGGTCGGCGGACGGCTGGTCGGGGTGCTCAGTCCGTTGATCGTGGGCGGCATCGCGGCCGCGTTCGGCGGCGACGACGGCTGGCGCTGGGCGTACTTCCTGCTCGGGCTCCCGGTCGCGGTCGCCGCGTGCGCGGCGTTCTTCCTGCGCGAACCGGTGCGCGGCCAGTGGGAGAAGACCGCGGTGGTCGGGGAGGTGGTCGTCGACGAGAAGCCGCCGCCCATCTCCGTCGAGGCGGCGTTCGCCCGGCTCGGGCGCATCCGGACCCTGAAGACCGTCGTGCTCGCGTTCGCCGCGATGGGGTTCGGGCTGTTCACCGCTCCGGTGCTCGGCAACCTGTACCTGGAGCAGCACTTCGGGCTCGGCGTGTTCGGGCGCGGGGTCGTCGGCACCGTCGGCGGGGCGGCCGGCCTGCTCGTGCTCCCCTTCGTCGGGCGGTACTACGACCGGCAGTTCCGGCACGACCCGGCGCGTGCGCTGCGGCTCATCGGGCTGCTCACCCTGCCGTCCGCGTTCTTCCTGCCGTTCCAGTACTACGCGCCGAACGTGGAGCTGTTCGCGCTGTTCAGCGTCGGGCCGGTGGTCCTGCTGTCCGCCGCCTTCGCGATGATCGGCCCTCTGCTGCAGACGATCGTCCCCTACCGGTTGCGCGGCATGGGTTCGGCGATGGGCTCGGTGTACGTGTTCTTCATCGGGGCGACCGGCGGCGCGCTGATCTCGTTCCCGCTGATCAACAGCTTCGGCATCCGCACCGCCGTGCTCGTCACCATGATCCCGTCCACGATCGTCGGCGGCCTCCTCATCATGCGCAGTTCGTGGCTCGTCAAGCGCGACCTGGCCAACGTGGCGGAGGAGTTGCGCGAGGAGTACGAGGAGCACCAGCGGCGTGCGGCGGCTCCGGACGACGTCCCGGTGCTCCAGGCGAGCGGCATCGACTTCTCGTACGGCCAGGTCCAGGTGCTGTTCGACGTCGGTTTCGAGGTGCGCCGCGGCGAAGTCCTCGCGCTGCTGGGCACCAACGGAGCGGGCAAGAGCACGATCCTGCGCGTCGCCTCGGGCATGGCCACCCCCGAGCGGGGCGTGGTCCGGCTCAACGGGCGCACGGTCACCTACGTGTCGCCCGAGCAGCGGGTCCGGCTGGGCGTCGTGTCCCTCGCGGGCGGTGCCGGGGTGTTCCCGAGCATGTCGGTCCGGGAGAACCTGGAACTCGGCGCGTTCGTCCACCGGGGCGACCCGGACGATGTCGCGCGCCGCATCGACCGGGTGCTGGAGATCTTCCCCCAGTTGCGCGAACGGCAGCGCGAGCGGGCCTCGACGCTGTCCGGCGGGCAGCAGCAGGTGCTCGCCCTGGCGCTGGCGCTGCTGCACGACCCCGAGGTCCTGCTCATCGACGAACTGTCGCTCGGCCTGGCGCCCGGCGTGGTCGCCGAACTGCTCGCCGTCGTCCGCAGGCTCCGCGCGTCGGGTCTCGCGATGATCATCGTCGAGCAGTCCCTGAACGTCGCCATGTCCGTCGCGGACCGCGCGGTCTACCTGGAGAAGGGGCGGATCCGCTTCACCGGCTCCGCCGCCGACCTCGCCGCGGGCGACATCGCCCGCGCGGTGTTCTTCCGCGGCGACGAAGACGGGCTCGTCCCGCACCGGGGAGAGGCGACATGAACAACCAGGTCCTCTTCGACGGCCTCGTCAACGGCCTCGCCATCGGCCTGATCGCCCAGGGCATCGTCCTGGTGTACCGGTCCACCCGCGTCGTCAACTTCGCGGTCGGCAACCTCGGCGTCATCGCGGCGGCGCTGCTGCCGCTCGTGTGCCTCAACTACGGCTGGCCGGTCTGGATCGCGCTGCCGGCCGCGCTGGCGGTCGGGACGCTGACCGGCACGCTGGTCGAGCTGTCCGTGATCCGCCGCCTGTTCACCGCGCCGCGGGTCACGGTCCTGATCGCGACGATCGGCGTGTCCCAAGCCGCCGTGGCCGTCGTGACCGCCCTGCCGGACGTCCGGAACGGGCTCAGCGCGCAGTACCCGGTCCCCGTCCACGGGACCTGGACGGTCGCCGGGATCACCGTCACCGGGGCGCAGGCCTCGGTGCTGGTCGTCGTTCCGCTCGTGGCCGGCGCGCTCTCGATGCTGCTCAACCACACCACCGTGGGCCGCGCGGTCACCGCGTCGGCGGACAACATGCCGCTGGCCCGCACCCTCGGCATCAACCCGAAGCTGATCTCCACCCTGGTGTGGACGATCGCGGGCCTGCTCTCCAGCCTTGCGATGATCCTCGTCTCCGGGCTGTCCGGCGGCGTCACCGCGGTCACCGACCTGGGCCCCGGCACCATGGTCCGGGCGCTCGCCGCGGCCGTGGTCGCGGGCATGGTCTCCTTCCGCTGGTCGATGCTGGCGGGCGTCGCAATCGGCGTGCTCCAGGCGTACGTGCGCTTCGAGTACGTGACCCGGCCCGGCCTCGTGGACCTGCTGCTGCTCGGCGCCGTGCTCGCCGCCGTGTGGGCGTACGCCCGCCGGGACGACCGCGGCCGGACGGAGACCGTGGCGTTCGGCCCGCGCGTCCGCACCGTGCCCGAACACCTGCGGCGCGTCTGGTGGGTGCGGCACCTGGGTCTGCTGGCCGCGCTGCCGGTCCTCGCCGCCGCGGTGCTCCTGCCCCTCGTCGTCACGCAGTCGTCGCGGCATCTGCTGTACGCGACGGTCCTCGCCTACGCCGTCTGCGCGTGCTCGCTGACCGTGCTGACCGGCTGGGCCGGCCAGCTCTCGCTCGGCCAGATGGCGTTTGCCGGACTCGGCGCGCTGACGGCCGCGTTGCTGACGCGCGGTCTCACCATCGGACTCGGCGGGGACACCCGGCTGATCGTCGACGCGATGCCGTTCCCGGCCGCGGTCCTGGCGGCCGCGGCGGGCACGGCGCTCCTCGCCGCGGTGATCGGGTTCGCGGCCCTGCGGGTCGACGGGATGCCGCTCGCGATCAGCACGTTCGCGCTCGGCGTCGCCGCGGTCGGATTCTTGTACCGGATGGACATCTTCGGCGCGGGCACCGGCGACTCGGTGGCCTTCCCCCGCGGCACGCTGTTCGGGCTGGACCTGTCGCGCGAACGCACGTACTACTACGTGCTCCTGGCGGTCCTGGCCCTTGTGGTCGCGCTGCTGTCCCGGCTGCGGCGTACCGGCCCCGGCCGCCGCATGATCGCCGTGCGCGACAACCCGGACGCGGCCGCCGCCGCGACGATCCGGCCGACCCGCACGAAAATCGTCGCGTTCGCCCTGTCGGGCGCGCTGGCCGGACTCGGCGGCGGACTGCTCGCCGGCGCCGTCCAGTCCGTGCCGGTGACCGAGCGGTTCTTCCAGGTCGGTGACTCGCTCATGCTGGTGGCCATCGTGGTGATCGGCGGGTTGGGCTCGGTCTGGGGGCCCGTGCTCGGCGCGGTGTGGGTGATCGGCCTTCCGGCCTTCTTCCCCGACAACGAGCTGGTGCCGCTGTTCGCCTCCAGTCTCGGGCTGCTGGTCCTGCTGATGTACTTCCCCGGCGGGCTGGTGCAGATCGGGTACGCGCTGCGCGGCGCGGTACTGGACCTCGCGGAACGGCGCTTGGCCGCCGCGGAAGCCGGGGCACCCAAAGCGCCGGCCGCCACACGCGTGCCGGCCGCGGCCCCTACCGAGCGCCGGACACGTCCCGAACTCCCCCCGGGAAAACCGGTGGTGGAGGTCCGCGACGTCGCCGTGCGGTTCGGCGGGAACACCGCCGTCGACGGCGTGAGCATGCACGTCCACGCCGACGAGATCGTGGGCCTGATCGGCACCAACGGCGCGGGCAAGTCGACGCTGCTCGGCGCGATCGGCGGGTTCGTCCCCGCGTCCGGGACGGTGGAACTGCTCGGCCACGACGTCTCCGGGTGGTCCCCCGCCCGGCGCGCGGCGCTCGGCCTCGGACGGACGTTCCAGGCCGCCCGGCTGTTCCCCGAACTCACCGTGCGCGAGACAGTCCTCGTCGCGCTGGAGGCACGCGGCCGGTCCGGGCTGGTCGCCACGGCCGCCTTCCTGCCCGGCGCCGTGCGCGCCGAACGGCGGCGGCGCGCCGAAGCCGCGGACCTGATCGACCTGGTCGGACTCGGCGCGTACGCGGACCAGGCGGTGGCGGGGCTGTCGACCGGCACCCGGCGCATCGTCGAACTCGCCAACCTGCTCGCGCTCGACGCACGGGTGCTGTGCCTCGACGAGCCCACCGCCGGCGTCGCGCAGCGCGAAACCGAGGCGCTCGGCCCGCTGCTGCTCCGGCTGCGGCGCGAACTCGGCGCGGCCATGGTGGTGATCGAGCACGACATGCCGTTCCTGATGTCCTTCACCGACCGGCTGTACTGCCTGGAAGCCGGCCGCGTCATCGCCGAAGGCACACCCGAACAGGTGCGCACCCACCCCGCCGTCATCGCCGGGTACCTCGGCACCGACGCCCACGCCATCGACCGGTCCGGCGTGGTCCGACAGCCACCCGGCACCGCCTGATCACCCCGAACACCCCGAACACCCCCACGAATTCCTGTATCCCGGGCATCCCGCGCCCGATTTCCCCGAGCACGGAGGGCAGAGCCATGCCACTGGACCCACCGATCCGCGCCCTGGTCGACGCGCTCGCCGCGGCCGGAGCGGCCGAACGCGAGGCCGCCGACCTGGACGAACGACGCCGGATGTCGGCCGCGACGATGGTCCTCGCGTCCACCGGACGCGGACCGGGCGTCGTCGCGACCGACCACCGCATCGCCGTCGACGGCGGCGAGATCGCCGTGCGCGTCCTGCGCCCGGCCGACCTGCCCTCCCCCGCTCCGGCGTTCTACTTCGTGCACGGCGGCGGCTGGACCCTGGGCAACCTCGACACCGGCGAGGTCGAGTGCGGCCCGATGGCGGCCCTGGTGCCCTGCGTCGTGGTGTCCGTGGACTACCGGCTCGCACCGGAGCACCCCTTCCCCACCCCGCTGGAGGACTGCGTCGCGGGCTACGCATGGCTGCACGCGAACGCCGCCGAGCTGGGCATCGATCCGGCCCGGGTCGCCGTCGGCGGCGCCAGCGCGGGCGGGAACCTGGCGGCCGCACTCTGTCTGGCGGTGCGCGACCGGGGCCTGCCCGCCCCGTGCCTCCAGCTCCTCGACGTCCCCGCGCTGGACCTGACCCCGATGCCGGTCCCGGACGAGGAACCGTCCGGCGGGCTCACCGCGAGCGAAGTCAACCAATACGCCGCCTGGTACCTCGGCGAGCACGGCGACCCGAAGGACCCCCTGGCGTCGCCGCTGCACGCTGGCGACCTGAGCGGCCTGCCGCCCGCCGTCCTCACCGTCGCCGAGCTGGACGTGCTGTGCGGGCAGGGCGAGCGGTACCTGGCCCGGCTGCACGAAGCGGGCGTGCCCGGCTCCGCCTTCCGGGTGGCCGCGCACGGGCACGGGACCTGGATCATCCCGATCACCGCGACGTTCACCCTCGTCCGCGAGGTGCGCGCGGCGGCGCTGCGCCACGCGTTCGCGGCGACGCTGGTGCCCTGATCCGGGCTCCGCCCCCCGCTTCCCTCCCCGAACCCGCATTCCGGGATCCGGAATGCGCAGCAAGACGCACCACGCAGCCCCTGTCGCGCGGCCCTGGGAGGTCACGGTGCTCCACCAGCTGTTCCGCACTGCCCGTACCGGAAGAACCGGAACGAGACGTCACCCGTCCCGCCCGCTGCGCCGGCGCATCGGCGCCCTCGTGGCCGGCGCGCTCGTCGTGACCACCGCCCTCGTCGGGTCGGGGCCGGCCGCGACCGCGGCGCCCACGGCCGCGAGTCCGGTGGCCTACGGGATCAGCGCGCAGAAGGGTGTGGCCGTCACCATGGCGGACGGCACCGTGCTGCGCGCGGACGTCTACACGCCCGCCCTGCCCGGCACCACCACCGCGGCACCGGGTCCGTTCCCGGTGCTGCTGAACCAGACACCGTACGGGCGCGGCCTCAAGCAGGCCGAGCTGGCGTACTTCGTCCAGCGCGGCTACATCGCGGTCGCCGTGGACGTGCGCGGCACCGGCTCGTCGACCGGCTCGTGGTCGCCGTTCGCGCCGATCGAGGCGCAGGACGGCGCGGCACTGGTGAACTGGGCGGCGGCGCTCCCGTCCGCGGACGGCGGCGTCGGCCTGTACGGCGACTCGTACACCGGCATCAACCAGATCTCCACCGCCGCCGCGGTCGGGCCCACCTCGCACCTCAAGGCCATCTTCCCGGTCGTGGCCGGGAACGACCTGTACCGCGAACTGGTCACCATGGGCGGGCTGCCGAACGCCGAGTTCATGCCCTTCTGGCTGCTCTACACCGGGCTCGGCAACCTGACCAACCCGATCACCGACGCCCTCAACGGCGGCTCGTCGCAGAACATCCTCGACACGCTCTCGCTGGAGCTGCAGCACATCAGCGGCATCGCGACGGCGAACCTGCCGATCCTCAACGGGCTGATGACCGGCGGCGAGCAGTCCTACGACGGCGCCTTCTGGCAGGCGCGCCGCCCGGCCGACCAGCTCGCGAACGTGGTCGCCAACGGCGTGCCGGCGTTCCTGGTCGGCGGCTGGTACGACCTGTTCCAGCGCGGTGCGCTGATGAACTACGCGGGCCTGCAGAACGCGTGGGCGGGCCGCCCGGTCGGCGCGCCGATGGCCGCCGGGCAGCAGGTCACCGACCGCTACCAGCTCCTGATGGGCCCGTGGTACCACGACCCGCGCCAGGACCCCGGATTCGACCTATCGGCCCTGCAACTCCGCTGGTACGACCACTGGTTGAAGGGCATGGACACCGGGATCACCGGCACCACGAACCCGCTGCACGTCAACGAGCTGGGGTCCGGCCGCTGGCTCGACACGCGCAACTACCCGTTCACCGAGACCACCGCGTCGCGCCTGTACTTCGACAAGGGCCGTACCGGCACCGCCGGTTCCTCGGCGAACGACGGGCTGCTCGCACCGACGCCGCCGACCTCCGGCGGTTCCGAGTTCATCACCTGGACGGCGGCGAACAACCCGTGCACGCGGTCGTCGACGCAGTGGTTCGGCGGGTTCCTCCGCAATCCGGCGTGCGACAACTCGAACCTCGCGCGGGAGAGCGGACCCAACGCACTCGTCTACACGACCGTGCCCGTGACCGAGACGACGGTCCTCGCCGGCCCGATCGGCGCGACGTTGTACGCCTCCGCCAACACGAACGAGACGCAGTTCGTCGCGACCGTCACGGACGTCGGCCCCGACGGCTCCTCGGTACCGCTCAGCCAAGGCGCGCTGGTCGGCACGCACCGCGCGGTCGACCCCGCGCGGAGCTGGTACGCCCCGGACGGGTCGCTGCAGATGCCGTACCACCCGTCCACCCAGGCGTCCACGACCCCGGTTCCCGCTTTCCAGACCACCCGCTACGACCTGGAGGTCTTCCCGACGTTCGCGTCGCTCGCCCCCGGCCACCGCATCCGCGTGGTCATCACCACCGCCGACACGCCCCACCTGTCGGCCACCACACCCCAGACGTTCAAGCTCCTCGCGGGCGTCTACCAGCTGAAGTCGGGCCCGGACACCCCGTCGTCGGTCACCGTCCCGCTGGCCCCGGCCGCCGGCTTCGGCACGCCCTGCACGAGCGTCTGCCCGTAGTTCCCGACCAGCCGACGGCCGCCCCGGACACCCGTCCGGGGCGGCCGTTCCGCGTGGCGTAGGCCGTCCACTCGCGCGGCCCGCGAGCCGGAATTCCCGGCCGGGAATTATAGTGGCCGCAGAGGGCGGTGCCGACCGCCCCCGGCAGAGGAGTGGCGCATGCACGACGCGGAGGCCGATCGCGGGTCCGGCGGGGGCTCCGGGGGTGCCCGGCGCGGACGCGGTGGCCGAGCGGGGCTCGATGCGGCCCGAATTCTGGAGGTCGCGCGGACGCTGCCGCCGGAGGAACTGACGATGCAGGCCGTCGCCGACCGGCTCGGGGTGGACCGCAAGGCGCTCAACTACCACGTCTCGGGGCGCGAAGGGCTCCTCGAGCTGGTGGCGGCCAACGCCTTCGAGACGCGGTTCGTCCCGTTCGCGTTCGCGGCGGACGCGAGTTGGGAGGACTGCTGCCGCCGGTTCGCGACCGCGGTGAAGGATTCCCTGGTCGACACCGGGGCGCTCATCGAGTACGTCCGCTTCGACGGCCCGCTGGGCACGCTCACCCTCGGCCCCGCGGACGCGCTGGTCGAGCGCCTGGTCGCGGCCGGGTTCGGCATCGCGGACGCGGGCCGGGCGCTGGACGTCCTGTCGCTCCTGGCGATGGGCTTCGCCCGCGACGTGGTCACGGCGCGGCGGCACGGGCGGCACCCGCAGGGGCCGTACATGGAAGAGGCGCTCGCCCGGCCGGAAGCCGCGGGCTTCCACTCCTTGCGGCGGCTGGTGGCCGAAGGCGTGGAGATCGGCGACGAGGAGACGTTCCGCTTCGGGCTGGAGGCGACGGTGAGCGGCCTCGCGTCGCTGCTGGCCGCGTCGGCGGCCCGGTAGGCACCACGACCGGGCCGCCTACCGGGCCGCCGGTGCCTCAGCCTGCCGACGACCCGCCTTCGGACCCGGCCCGGTACGCCAGCCCGTCACCGAAACGGAACAGCGGGTCCGCGGTGTCGAACGGGACGTCGGAGCGGCTGGCCACGACCGCGGCCATCGACGACGGCAGATCGAACGGCAGCCGCCCCTCGGGACGCGACTCGCCGAAGAGGACCCGGGCGAACGCCTCGTCGGAAGCCCCGAAGTCGACCAGCAGCGCGGCGGCTTCCTCCGCGATACCGGTCAGGACCGCGGGCCGGTCGAGGTACACCGACACGATCGTCGGCACCGTCGCGCACAGCGCCCGGACCCGCTCGACCTCGGCACCCGGGAACTCCAGGGACCCGGCGTGGAAGAACGACTCGATCGTGCCCGGTTCGCCGCGCTCCTCCCACGGCGCGGCGAGCCGCAGGATCGCGACGTCGGCCTCGGCGGGGGACGCGGCCACCGTCGCGCGTCCCGCGAACGCCGCGGCGTCGACGCCCTCCGCGTACACCCGCAGCGCGCCCACGGCGAGCGGCAGGTGGGCGGGGCTGTCGCCCGCGTTCTCCAGCAGGACGTGCGCGGCGCTCTGCGCGGCCAGTCCTTCCGCGCGCGCCTCGGCATCGCCGACCAAGGCGACCGCGGCGTCGGCGTCGACGAACGGGCTCTCGAACAGGCCGAGCCGGAACTTCTCGCGGAGCAGCCGCCGCACCGACGTGTCGATCCGGGCTTCGTCGACGGCGCCGGACCGGACCAGGCCGACCAGCACCTCCACCTGCCATTCCCCGCCGAACTGGTCGACTCCGGCGTCGAGTGCCTTGAGCATGCGCTCTTCGTAGGTGAGGTCTTCGACCCCCCAGCACATGCTCGACAGGATGCCCCAGTCGGTGCAGACGATGCCGTCGTACCCGAGCTTCTCGCGCAGCAGGCCGGTGATGATCTGCTTGTTGAAGCCGAAGCCGACTTCTTCGTATGCGGTGCCGACGGGCATGCCGTAGTAGGGCATGATCTGCGCGACGCCTTCGCCGATGACCGCCTCGAACGGTTCGAGGTGCTGGTCGAAGTTGCCGCCGGGGTAGACCTGTTCGCGGCCGTAGGGGAAGTGCGCGTCTTCGCCGTCCTGCTGCGGGCCGCCGCCGGGGAAGTGCTTGGCCATGGCGGAGACCGCGGGGGTGCCGTCCGGGTCCTCGTCCTGGAGCCCGCGCA
The DNA here is from genome assembly GCF_039542225.1 of Yinghuangia aomiensis. Taxonomy (NCBI): domain Bacteria; kingdom Bacillati; phylum Actinomycetota; class Actinomycetes; order Kitasatosporales; family Streptomycetaceae; genus Yinghuangia; species Yinghuangia aomiensis. Next base: position 71,157 of record NZ_BAABHS010000024.1, read on the forward strand.
CGTATGCCGCGGCCAGGCGCGCGGTCAGCCCCGCGTCCTCGCCGAACGTGGTGCTGATACGCGCCCAGCGCGGTTCGGTGGCGAGGTCGATCTGCGGATGCAGGGCGGTGCGGATGCCGACCGCGACGTACTCGCGGCGGATGACCCGGGCCCACCGGTGCACCAGCTCGGCCGAGCCGATCGCGGCGAAGCCGAGGGGCTCGGGCCACTGGGAGAACGGCCCGGACATCAACGCCGCCGCCGGATTGTCCGTGAACGCGTGGCGCGGGTCGCTGGAGATGGAGACCGGGACGCCCGCGCCGCGGCCGAGCGCGTCGCGCTGGACCGCGTTGTACCAGTCGGCGATCTCGCGGGCGCCGGCCGCCCACAGGATGTTGAAGTGCGAGATGCCCCGGTCCAGCAGTTCGCGCATCGACGGGCTGCCGAACAGTCCCGGCTCCTCGGGGGCGGCGATGTTCGCCATCGGCTGGAACATCTGCGCGGCCTTGTCCTCCAGGGACATGCGGGCCAGCAGTTCGTCCACCCGGCGGTCGAGGGTGGCGGACGCCCCCGGGGACGGGGACGAGGACGGGGTGCGGGTCATGTGATCGGGCCTTTCGACGTGCCACGGCGGGGCTTGACAGCTTATTCCCGTGCGGGAACTATTCCCGAGCGGGAACACTAGGTTTGCGCTCGGGTTGCGTCAAGACGTCCCGGATGCCGGACTCGGCAGCCGAGGCGGAGGAGCCCGCAGCGGACGCCGCGTCCCGATTCGGCAGGTACGCCCTGCGCCGCCCCCGGCCGCGCCCCCGCGCGGAACCGTCCTCCCCGATGAGGCCTCCCCCATGTCGCACACCACCGCGCCCGACCCGGCGTCCGCCGCACGGCCCACTCCCCCGGGCCGCGGCGACCTCCCCGGACTCCCCGGACTCCCCGGCAGAACCGCGGCCGAGCCGGGCCGGACCCGCCTCGGTCGCCTCTCCCTGACGTTCACCCTGGGCAACAGCGCGCTGATCATGCTGTGGATCAGCGTCGGATCGTTCCTGATCCCGATGCAGGTCACCGCGATCAAGGGCCACCCCGACCCCGACGCGCTCAAGAACGCCGTCGCGGTCGGCGCCGCCCTCGCCGCCATCGGCAACCCGGTCTTCGGTCAGATATCCGACCGCACCCGCAGCCGCTTCGGCCGCCGTGCCCCGTGGCTCGCCGTCTGCGTCCTGCTCGGCGGCGCCGCGCTCGCGTGGCAGGCCCAGGCGACGTCGATCGCCGCGCTCGCGATCAGCTGGGCGTGCGTGCAGTTCATCCTCAACGGCTTCCAGGCCGCGCTGGCCTCGACGATGCCCGACCGGGTGCCGCCCGCCCGCTACGGCACCATGTCCGCGCTGGTCGGTCTCGCGACGCCGATCGCCATCCTGGCCGCGGCCGTCGTCATCGGCGGCATCGACGGGCACAAGCTCGGCTACGACGGTGTCATCGGCGGATTCGACGGCCGGTTCCAGGGCGAGAAGGGCTACTACCTCGTCATCGGGGTCATCGTCGCGGCGACCGCGCTGTTCCTCTTCCTCACCCCGGACACGTCCAGCAAGGACATGGCCGTCGAGCCGTTCGCGCTCCGGAAGTTCCTCGCGAACTTCTGGGTCGACCCGCGCAAGCACCCCGACTTCGCGATCGCGTTCGTCTCCCGGTTCGGCGTCGTGGCGGGCTACTTCGTGGTCTCCACCTACAACCTGTACATCCTCATGGAGTACGTGAAGGTCGAACCGCGGAACGCCGCCGCCACCATGGGCTTCCTCATGGTCGTCAACGCCGTCGCCATGGTCGCCGCCGCGCTCGTCATCGGCCTCGTGGCCGACAAGGTGGGCCGCGTCAAGCCGTTCGTGCTGGCGTCCGGCATCCTGATGGCGCTGTCGCTGTTCATCCCGCAGATGTCGCCCTCGGTCGACGGGATGACCGTGTTCAACGTCGTCAACGGCGCCGCTTTCGGCATGTACACCGCGGTCGACATGGCGCTCATCACCAAGGTCCTGCCGCGCGGCGAAGACGCGGGCAAGGACCTCGGGATCATCAACATCGCCAACGCCGCCCCGCAGGTCGCCGCACCGTTCATCGCGTCGGCGATCGTCGGCTCGTGGGGCTACGGGGCACTGTTCCCCGTGTGCGCGGGCATTGCGTTGGTGGGATCGGTCCTGGTGGTCGGCGTGCGGTCGGTGCGCTGACGAGCCGGGCACCCGGCCCGTCCGGGTCCCGAAAACCCTTCGGTGGGCTCGACTTCGCCGGGCCGCGATCGCATAATCCATGCTGCTCAGCCGGGGTCCGCCGGGCGGACCCCGGGTCCGCCGAACGACGGAGGTAGCCCGTGTCCACGTCCGAGCCCGGTGCGCCCGAACATCCCGAGCGCGGCTTCACGTTCCTCGGCGGCGAGGTGCGGCGCGGCCGCACGTTCGATCGCGCGGAGGTCGAAGAGGCCCTGCGGAACTACGAGAAGGCGGGCCAGGAGGCGGTCCGCTCCGGCGACTGGAACGCGTGGGCCGACCGCTTCACCGAGGACGCCATCTATGTTGAGCACCACTTCGGGGTGATGCGGGGGCGCGAGGCGATCCGCTCCTGGATCACGTCCACGATGCAGGGCCAGGTCATGGACCTGGTCTTCCCGATCGAATTCGCGCTCATCGACAACGACCTGGTGTTCATCTACGTGCCGAACCGATTCCCGGCGCCGGACGGCGGCCCCGGCTACCAGTTCGTCTCCGCGACGATTCTCGTGTACGCCGGCGACGGCACGTGGTGCTACGAGGAGGACATCTACAACACCGCCGAGTCCTCCCGGGTGATCGCGTCGTTCGCGAAAGCCTTGGGCGGCCGCTGACCACCGCGGGCGAGCGGTTGGTGCCGAGCCGGCTCCGAGACCTGGGACGCGCTCGCCGCCGTCGACCGCGCTTCGGCCGCGGAAATTGCGGCGACCTGCGGCAATGCCCGCTACGGTCGGATGCGTGTAGAGGGCAACGACGGAGGAGGAGAGCGCGATGGGACGCACGATGCGGGCGTACCGCATTCCAGAGTGGCAGCACCCGGCCGAGGTCGTCGAGGTGCCCGTTCCGACACCGGGGCCCGGGCAGGCCGTGGTCAAGGTGTCCGGGTGCGGGCTGTGCCACTCCGACTTCACGATGCTGGACATGCCGGCCGAGACCGGTCGCGCCTGGGGCTGGTCCATGCCGTTCACCCTCGGGCACGAGACCGCGGGCCGGATCGCCGAACTCGGCCCCGGTGTCACCGGATTCGCCCTGGGGGATCCGGTCGCGCTGGTGTCGCCGTCCTCCTGCGGCACCTGCTCCTTCTGCGTGGGCGGCCTGGACGGCAACTGCCCCCACGCCCCCGCCGGACGCGGCTTCGGCCGGGACGGCGGCCTCGCCGAGTACGTCCTGGTCGACGACCCGCGCGCCCTGCTGCCGCTGCACGGGCTCGACCCGCGCACGGCGGGCCCCCTGACCGACGCCGGAGCGACCTCGTACCACGCGGTGCGCCGCGCTCTGCCGCGGATCCGTCCCGGCGGCACCGCCGTCGTCATCGGCGCGGGCGGCCTCGGCGCGTTCGCGGTGCAGTACCTGCACTTGCTCACCGGCGCGCGGGTCGTCGCGGTCGACACCGACGAGGCCCGGCTGAAAGTGGCCCGCGAACTCGGCGCGGACGCCACGCTCGTGGGCACGAGCGACCAGACCTCCGCGGAGATCCGCGCCCTGACCGACGGCTACGGCGCCGACGCGGTACTGGACTTCGTCGGCGTGGACGCCACCATCGCGGCCGGCACCGCCGCGGTCCGCCCCGCCGGCGCCTACGGCTTGATCGGCGCCGCGATGGGCCGCCTGCAGGCGCCCTGGTACGGCGGGCTGCCGCGCGACGGCGAGGTGTTCACCTTCCAGGGCAGCAGCATCGCCGACGTCCGCGAAGTCCTGACGCTCGCCGAGAGCGGGCGCATCCGGAACAACGTCGACGAGTTCCCGTTCGCCGACATCGGGAAGGCGTACCAGGCCCTGCACGACGGCACCCTGCACGGCCGCGCCGTCGTCACGTTCGCGGACTGACCTGGTCGTCCGGTTCGCTGAACAGCGTCAGCTGGAGGGCGCCGGGCGCTTCGAGTCGGGCGTTCAGCGAGCCCCAGGGTGTCCGCGTCGGGGCGGCGACCACCTCCGCCCCGGCCGCCGCCAGGGTCGCCGTCGCGGCCGCGGAGTCGTCGACCCGGAACGCCACCCGGATGTGGCCCGCGACCCGCCGTCCGACCTCGACCTCGTCGATGTACGCGGCGTGCCCGGGGTCGGTCAGCTCCAAGGTGGCGCGGCCCGCGTCGAGGATGGTGACCCGCCCGTCGGGGGACGCGAAGGCGCCACGCTCGGGCAGACCGAGCACGTCCCGGTAGAAGTGCAGGGCGGCGTCGTAGTCGGCGGCGGTGACCACCAAGCGGAGTTCACGAACGGCGGGCGTGTCGGTCACGGCAGCTCCCTGGCGGTTCTCGGACGACGGCGGATCGGCGAACGACACTACGCACTCGGGTGACGCAACCCGGCGCCACCGGAACGGCGGCGCGGCGCAGCGCGGATATACCCCGCGAGGGGTGACCATATGGACCATGACGACCACCTTTGTCCGCATCACCGTGGAGTCGGACGCGGAGGCCACTACGGCGCAGGAAGCCCTCCGCCCGTTCCGGGACGACCTGCCGCCCGTACTCGGCCAGGAGGGCTCCGGCCTCCGCACCGTCGAAGCGGTCTTCGACGGCGACCGCCGCCTGGACCTCGAATCCGCGCTGAAGTCGACCGGCCTGCAGTACGAGCTGATGGCGGACGACGAGTAGGGGACGCCGGTTCAGGACGACCTGGGCCCCGGCCCGCCGCGACCGGAGGCGGTCACGGCACCGATTTCAGGAAGATCGACGGGCCGTCGAACGTGCCCGAGGCGTCGACGCCCTGCCCGCCGGTGAAGTCCTTCTGCTCGTTGCCCGCCCAGTCGGTGATCGGGGTGCCGGACTGGGACAGCGGCCGGTAGCCGGTGCCGTCCCAGGCGAAGCGGTAGATCCGGGTGCGGTCGGCGTAATACGGCTGGTAGGGGCCGTCCTTGGTGGTCTGCTTGGTCATCTCGTTGCGGAAGAAGACGTTGTCGGGGCCGGACGCGCCCGACCATTTCACGGCCTTCTGTCCGGCGGCCCACCAGATCGGGTACCAGTCGGCGTTGTCCGGGTCGGAGCCGCCTTCGTCGCCGCAGTTCGCCCGGCAGCTGTCGGGGCGGTGTCCGGCGGGGACGGCGACCTTGTTGAGTTCGAACAGGTTGTGGCGTTCCCAGCCGCCGTGCAGGTTGAGGTCGGAGTCGAAGCTGTTGCCGATGACGACGTTGCCGGACGCGGACCACTGGAAGGTGAAGTGCCGCAGGTTGCGGGACGTGTTGCCGGCGTACACCGAGTCCCAGACGCGCGATCCGCGGAAGTAGCCGTTGCCGCCCTTCCCCTTGTTCCAGGCGCCGTTCAGGGAATTGTCGAGGATCGACAAGTGCGTCGCCTCCTCGGTGACGATGGGGTGCGAGCCGGTCATCGTCGTCGTGACGCCCTTGACCCACGAGTCGGCCGCCCACTTGAAGACAATGCCGTTCATCGCCGAAGCCGGGTCCATGTTGCCGTAGTTGTGCACCGAGTCGGCGGCGTCGAGCTTGGGCTCCTCCTGGGTGATGGCCAGCGCTTCGATCCCGACGCCGACGACCGGGTCGACCAACGGCGACACCTTGGAGTCGTACTTCTTGTTGTCGATGAGGGCCGAGCCGTCGGAGCCCGAGTCGACCGGCACGTCGTATTCGAGGGGCTTGTCGAGGGTGACGGTCTTGTTCGCCGGGTCGATGGCCGTGACGGTGAAGATCTGCTGCCGCATGTGCAGGTTCTCCATCTGGCCGTCGCCGCCGCCGGCCGGCACCGCGTTCATTTGCTCGTAGAACATGCGGGTGTTCGCCGCCCGCACGTTGACCAGCGTGCCGGGCTTGAGGGTGTCGAGCTTGGCGTCCGCGGCGAGCGGGACGACCGTGTCCCCGGTACGCGCCGCGAATCCTCCGCCGCCGTTCTTCTCCCGCAGCTTGAGGCCCGCCTTCCAGTGCACGTTGACCGTGCCCTCGAACAGGTCCTTGCGGTCGGCCGGGGCGGACGCGTACGCCTTCGCGTAGTCCGGGTGCACGGCCCGGGACTGCACGCGGAATAGCCCGCGGCCGGGCCACAGCCAACCGCCGCTGCCGTCCTGGTAGTCGGTCTTGTCCTGGTCCCAGCGGCTGCCGTCCTTGGTCAGCTTGCCGTAGCGGGTGTTCTCGTCCGGACGGTAGACCAGGCGGGTTCCGGTGGCCGGGTCGGATCCGCTGCCGCGCACGATGAGGTAGTCGGCGTCGAGGTGGATCTCGTGGCTGATGTCGAGTTGCCCGGCGGGGAGTTGGAGCAGGCTCTCCTTGTCGTACGAACCGGTGGGCGAGCACGCGGACTTGATCCGGTCCACGGCCTTCTGGATGCCGTCGGTGTCGTCTTTGCCGTCGTTCGGCGTCACGCCGAACTCGCCCGCGAGCGTCTCCGGAGTGACGCGGCATTGCGCGTCCCCGCGAATCGCACTGTCGCCGGGCAGCGGCGCACCGGACCGGAATCCGGCCTTCGACCAGTCGTACATGCCCGGCAACGGCGCACGGCGGTTGCCCGTGCCGAGGTCGAGTCCGCGGATCGGCGGTCCGGGATCCACCCCCGCGGCGGGCGGCGTCTGCTGCGCCGCGGGCTTGGCCCCCGCCGGGTCCGATCCGTCGTCGCGCCCGACGACGAACCACGCGACGAGCAATCCGGCAAGGACAATTCCGACGGTCGTCACGACCGCCCACTTACGCCGGCCCAGAGCTCAGCCCTCCCGAAGCCTCCGGGTCCCCCGACCCGTTCGCTCCCCACCCGAACCGCCCCATCCGACCACCGCCCGCGCCCGGGGACAACACCGCCCGCGGCCATCCCCGAGAACCGAGGGATTCCCCTCGGCGGCCGGCAAGCACAGCGGGGCGTACTGACCGTCCACCGCGGGTCCTTCATCCGCGCCGGGTCGTAGCTGCCGAGCAGCACTCCCGGACACAGGATTACCGCCGGACGAGTGACGTCCAACCACTCATCCGGGTGACCCCGCTTCCTCCGTGTCGCACGGGCCCGCAGAGTAATCGGCCATGAGCACACAGGACTTCGACACCCGGAACCTCGGCACGAGCAACGCCGACGACGCGCATATGGGTGAGCACGACTTGCCTGCCGAAGACGCGGCCGTCGCGGCCGCGGACACCACGACGTTATCCGGCGGCCGGCGCGTCGTCTCCGATCCTCCGCGGGACCGGGATCACCGGCGGCCGTCGGGCGGCGCGCGGCCGTCCCGGCGGACCGTGGTCACGGCGACCGGCGTGTCGGCGCTCGCGGCCGGGCTCGCCGCCGCGTCCGCCGGGCCCGCGACCGCGCTGAGCCCGGGCACCGCCCCCTCGACCGTGCCCGCCGCCGACCCCGCCGGAACGCCCCCCGGCGTCCCCGCCGAGGCGTACACCGCGGTCGCCCGCGCCATCGTCGTCTACGACGAGCACGACACGTCGCTGGTCCCGGCGTACCTCAAGGCCGTCGAGAACGGCCTGCCGCCCAACCCCGGGAAGGGCACCAAGCGCATCCTGATCGTCGGCGCCGGACCGGCCGGCCTGCTGGCCGCCGACCTGCTCAACCGGGCGGGCCACGACGTCACGGTGATCGAGGCCAACGGCAACCGGGTCGGCGGCCGCATCAAGACGTTCCGCAAGGGCGGCCACGAGAACGGCGAGCAGCCCTTCGCCGACCCGCGGCAGTACGCCGAAGGCGGAGCCATGCGGCTGCCCGACAGCCACCCGCTGCTGATGGCGCTGCTCAAGAAGTTCGACCTCCCGCGCCAGGAGTTCTACCTGGTGGACGTGGACGTCGACGATCCGACGAAGCGGGCCAACCGCGCCTGGATCCACGTCAACGGCCTCCACGTGCGCCGGGCCGACTACGAGAAGAGCCCCGAGAAGGTCAACGACACCTTCGGCATCACCGGCCCCAACCGCACGAAGACCGCTGCGGCGATCCTCGCGGACGCGCTCGAACCCGTGCACCAGCTCATCCGCGGCAAGCAGGGAACGCCGCTCGTGGAAGGATGGGTCGAGGTCCTCAAACGGTACGGCCACTGGTCGATGTACCGGTACCTCACCGAGGCCGCCGGGCTCGACGTCCGGACCGTCGACCTCGTCGGCACCATCCAGAACCTGACCTCGCGCCTGCACCTCTCCTTCCTGCACAGCTTCCTGGGCAGCGCGCTGATCGACCCCAAGACCACGTTCTGGGAGGTCAAGGGCGGCACCGCGCTGCTCGTCGACGCGCTGTACGCGCCCGTGAAGGGGAAGGTGCGTCTCGACCGGCGCGCCGTCCGCATCGAACACGGCGACGGCAAGGTTCGGGTGCACACCGTCTCCGAGGACTGCCAGACCGGGAAGGGCGGCGTCACGGAGGTGTTCGAGGGCGACGAGGCGATCGTCACCGTCCCCTTCTCGGGACTGCGCCACGTGTCCTTCGACCCGCCCCTGGCCTACGGGAAGCGCCGCGCCATCACCGAACTCCACTACGACGCGGCCACCAAGGTGCTGCTGGAGTTCTCCCGGCGCTGGTGGGAGTTCACCGAGGACCAGTGGAAGGAGGCGCTGGACTCGATCGAACCCGGCCTCTACGCCAAGTACCGGTCGGGCCAGGTCAGGGACGGCCGGTACCTCGGCGCGCACCGGTCCGTGAAGGATCTGGGCGTCGCGATCCCCCACGAACTGAAGGACTGCTTCGCGGCGTTCCGGCCCGCGGTCGGCGACGACCCGGAGGCCGCCCGCATCCGCGGCGGCGGTTCGGTGAGCGACAACGCCAACCGGTTCATGTACTTCGAACACGCCAGTCCCATGGCGGGCAGCGACGGCGGGATCCTGCTCGCCTCCTACAGCTGGTCCGACGACGCCTTGAAGTGGGACGCGTACGCCGACGACGAGCGGTACCTGCGCGCGCTGGCCGGTGCGCAGGCCGTGTTCGGCCGCCGCATCGAGGTCTTCCACACCGGCAAGGGCAAGACGCAGTCGTGGATCCGCGACCACTACGCCTACGGCGAGGCGTCCGTGCTCTTCCCCGGCCAGCACACCGAGTTGTTCCCCGACATCCCGACCTCGGAAGGGCCGTTGCACTTCGCGGGCGACCACACGTCCGTCAAGCCAGCCTGGATCGAGGGCGCTCTCGAATCCGCCGTCCGCACCGCGTTGCACGCCCACACGGGCTGACCGGGACGGCGCCCCGACCGCCGTCGGGGCGCCGCGCGTCTTGCGGCGGACACCAGGGCACGACCTAGGCGTCGCGCGTGATTTCGACGTTCAGGTGCTTCATCAGCGGCTGGTCGCTCTGCGGGCTGTAGTCGGCCGCGGAGCACAGGACGTTCAGTTCGGGCATGTAGCCCGCGGCGCAGCCTTCCGGGATGTCGTAGGCCACGGCGGTGTAGCCCTGTACGGAACGCCGGCTGCCGTCCTTGGCGAAGCTGGTGACCGAAACCCGGTCGCGGTCGCCGATGCCGCGGGCCGCCATGTCCTCGGGGTGCATGAAGACGAGCGTGCGCAGGCCCTTGATGCCCCGGTAGCGGTCGTCCTCCGAATAGACGGTGGTGTTCCACTGGTCGTGCGAGCGCATCGTGCCCAGGACCAGGCGGCCGGGTGTCTCGTCCCGGGCGGGCAGCGCGGCCAGGGAGAACTCGGCGCGGCCGGACGGGGTGAGGAAGACCCGTTCGCGGGCGGGCTGGCGCAGCCGGAAGCCGTGCGGCAGCCGCACGCGGCGGTTGAAGTCGTCGAAGCCGTCCAGCGCCCGGGCCATGACGTCGCGGATCCGGTCGTAGTCCCCGACGTAGTGGTCCCACGGTGTCGTGCTGTCCGGCAGCGTGGCCTGCGCCAGCCCCGCGATGATCGCCACTTCGGAGCGCAGGTGCGCGGACGCGGGCTGCTTCATGCCCCGCGACAGGTGCACCATGCTCATCGAGTCCTCGACCGACACCGACTGCACGCCGCTCGCCTGGTGGTCCTTCTCGGTCCGGCCGAGGCACGGCAGGATCAGCGCCTGGCGGCCGTGCACCACGTGGCTGCGGTTGAGCTTCGTGCTGACGTGCACGGTCAGTTCGCACCGCCGCAGCGCCTCTTCGGTGTACGCGGTGTCCGGCGTGGCCCGCGCGAAGTTGCCGCCCATGCCGACGAACACCCGCACGCTGCCCTCGTGCATGGCGGCCAGCGTGCGGACCGTGTCGAGGCCGTGCTCGCGCGGCGGGTCGATGCCGCACACGCCCGCGAGCCGGTCGAGGAACACCGCACTCGGCCGGTGGTCGACCCCGCACGTGCGGTTCCCCTGCACGTTGCTGTGCCCGCGGATCGGGCACGGGCCGGCACCTTCTCGGCCGATGTTGCCGCGCAGCAGCAGCACGTTGACGATCTCGCGGATCGTGTCGACACCGTGCTCCTGCTGGGTCAGCCCGAGGCACCACGCGATGATGGTGTGCGCACCCTGCCGGTACACCTCGGCGGCGTGCTGCATCTGCTGTCGGCTCAGGCCGCAGCCGCGCTCCAGGTCCTCCCACGGCGTGGTCCGGCACAGCTCCCGGTACTCGGCGAAGCCGGACGTGAACCGTTCCAGGAACACGTGGTCCACCGCGTCGGGGTCGCGCTCGGCGGTCTCCAGCAGCGCCTTGGACATGCCCCGCAGCAGCGCCATGTCGCCCGCGATGCGCGGCTGCAGGTTGAGCGTGCCGGTCGGGGTGGAGGTGAACGTCGCCATCGCGCGGAACTCGTGCGGCACGATCGTCCGGGTCGCGGCGGCCTCGACGAGCGGGTTCACGTGCACGATGCGGGCGCCGCGCCGGTAGGCCGCGGCCAGCGAGGTCAGCATGCGCGGGGCGTTGGAGGCGGCGTTCACGCCGAGCACGAAGAACGTGTCCGCGTGGTCCCAGTCGAGGATGTCGACGGTGCCCTTGCCGGTGCCGATGGACGCGGTCAGGGCGCGGCCGCTGGCCTCGTGGCACATGTTGGAGCAGTCGGGCAGGTTGTTCGTGCCGTACTCGCGCACCATCAGCTGGTACAGGAACGTGGCCTCGTTGTTCAGCCGCCCGGACGTGTAGAACGCCGCGGCGTCGGGGCTGTCCAGACCGCGCAGGGTGCTGCCGACGCGTTCGAACGCGGCGTCCCAGCCGATGGGCACGTAGTGGTCGGTGTCCGCGTCGTACACCATCGGCTCCGTCAGGCGGCCCTCGTCCTCCAGCGCGTGGTCGCTCCAGCCCGCCAGCTCGGTGACGGTGTGCGCGGCGAAGAACTCCCGGCCGACCCGCCTGCGGGTCATCTCCCACACGGCGTGCTTGATGCCGTTCTCGCACACGTCCAAGTGCAGGTTGCCCGGGTCGTCGGGCCACGCGCAGCCGGGGCAGTCGAATCCCTCGCCGGCATGGTTCATCCGCAGCGTGGCACGGACCCCGTCCACCGGCGCGCCGTCCTTCCGCAGCAGGACCTTCCCGACGGCGAGCGCGGCCCCCCACCCGGCCGACGGGTGCTCGTACCCGGGCTCCGGCGCGGGGGTTCCGCCCGGGATTTCGCCCTCGTGCGCGTTCATGGCAACCCTCCCGGTGCGGTGTCGGACACTCCAGTACATCCGCACCCGGGCACCGGAAGCCGAGCCGACGGACCGCGACCCCCGAAGATCACCGCTTCGGCGCAGCCCGCGGGCGGCGGGCCGGGTCAGGCGACTGGACGAGCAGCCACCTGGCCGCCCGGCTTCCCGCGCTGGTCGTGTCGGTGGAGCACCGGCTTCTCGCCCCCGCGGATCCGCTCGCGCACGCCGCCGACGACGGCTGGGACGTGCTCGACCACGTGCTGCGGCACGCCGCGCGGTGGGGTGTCGACCCGGCCCGCACGGCGGTGTTCGGCGAAAGCTGCGGGGCATTGATCGCCGCCCTCACCGCCGTCCGGGCCCGGGACGCCGGTGTGCGGCTCCGCGCCCAGGTGCTGGTCAACCCGGTCGTCGACGTCACCGGCGGCATGTTCGACTACCCGTCGATGGCCGAGTACGCGTACCAGCCGTCCCGGGCCGAGCCGCTTCTGCGGCTCTTCCAGCGGCTGGCCGCGCCGTCGGGCAGGGACGCCCGCGCGGTCTCACCGCTGTACGCGGACGACCTGGGCGGGCTCGCCCCGGCGCTCGTCGTGGTGCCCACCCAGGACGCCGTCGCCGACCACGGCCGCCGCTACGCGGAACGGCTGTTCGACGCCGGGGTTCCGGTGCGGCTCACCGAATACCCGGGCGCGAAGCACGCGTTCCTCACCCTGCCGGGCCTGGAACCGCAGGCCGAGGCCGCCCGGGCGGAGATCTTCGCGTTCCTGGACGCGGCCCTCGGAGCGTGACAGGGGACGCGCCTGAGAACGGCCGCGGCGGGGGTGCGTTCCCCGGCTGTTCGAGTTGTCGGGCCGGGTGACCCGAAGGTCGCGACCGGCTTCGGCACGGCACATCCCGCCGATCGCGCCCCCGCCCGCGGCCCCGGCGCCCCGGGTCAGATCCGCCCGGTGAGCACCACCCCCTCGATGTGGTCCCCGGCCCACCGGGTTCCGGTGAGCGCGATACGCCCGTCGGTGACGTTGAGGCGGCGTGCCGTGAAGATGCCTTCCTTCTCGCCGTCGGGCAGGTACACCGGCGACCACGTGCCGGCGGCGAGCTGCACGCCGAAGGCGGCGTCCGTGTCCCCGCGGTTGCCGAAAGCGACGATGCCGCGGTCGGTGGCCGCGACCGAGTCGAGCACCTCGTCGGACGCGGCGGGCAGCGCCGGACCCGTCTGCCACGAACGTCCGTCGAAGTGCAGGGTCAGTGCGTGCGAGTTCCCCGCGTCGTCGCGGTAGCCGCCTACCGCCCAGACATCCCGCGGGGAACGGGCCGCCACGGCACGCAGTTCGCTCACGCTGCTCGGCATGGGCGGCAGCGCGGTCTGCTTCCACGACCGGCCGTCGAACTGCACCATCACCGGGGTGGCGGTGCCGTCGCTGCGGAACGTCCGGCCGACCGCCCACATCCGGCCGCCGGACGCCGTCAGGGAGAACAGCGCGCTGTCCTTGACGGTGTCCGGCACCGGGACGACCCGCCACGCGGTGCCGTCCCAATGCCGGATGACCGCGTCCCAGCGGACCAGGTCGAAGCCGTCGTCGTCCTGGATCTTCAGGTCGATCACCGCGAACCCGACCGCCCAGATGTCGTCGGGCGCCAGCTCCTTGACGCTCAGCAGCGCCCCGTTGAGGATGTCCGCCGGTGCCGGAACGGTGTCCAGGTGCCAGCTGCCGCCCTCAAGGCGCTCGGCCAGGAAGCCGCCCAATTCGGCCGAGCTGTCGCCGACCACGACGGCGCTCGTCCGCGACAGCCCGTCGATGCTCTCCGCCTGGACGTCCGCCGTCGGCGGCAGCGGCGCCATCGGGACCTCCGACCACCCGTCGCCGCCGTTGCCCGACACGAGCTTCGGCCTGAACTTCGAGGGCTCCCCCGCCAGGTCCGAGCCCCCGACCCACATCGAACGGTCCTGGAACTGCACCACACCCGCGTACGGGAGCATCTGCGTGCCCGGCGCGAGGTGGGACTCCGTCCACGCGACGCCCCCAGGGGGCAGCGGCGCAGCCGAAGCCTGCATAGGCACTGCCACGGCACCGCTCAACAGCAGCGCGGACGCGGTCACCACCGCGGCACGTGCAATCCTGCGCATCATCGAACTCCCCTCGGAACGACCTTCGTTCCTCACCCCCTCCGACTCCGCGCGAGTCGATCACGTCACGAGACGATCGAGGCGGGGGCCCGGGGCAGGCGGTCGGGCCGCCGGACGGCAGCAGGCCGGTCAGGCGTTTCCCGGGATCGTGCGGCAGGCGACGTTGATGCGGTTCCACACGTTCGCCGTCGCCGCCATCGCGATCAGCTGGGCGAGTTCGCGCTCGTCGAAGTGCGCCGCGGCGGTGTCGAAGACGTCGTCCGGGATGCCGCCGGGCAGCAGGGTGACGGCATCGGCGAGGGCCAGGGCCGCGCGCTCGCGGGCGGTGAACGCACTGGCGTCGTGCCACGCGGCGAGCTGGAGCAGGCGGTCCTCGGTTTCGCCGGCCTTGCGGGCGTCGTTGGTGTGGTAGTCGAGGCAGTACGCGCAGCGGTTGAGCAGCGAGGCGCGGAGCTGGACGAGTTCGCGCACGACCGGGTCGAGCCCGTCGCGGGAGGCCGCGTCGAGGGCGAGCACGGCCTTGAAGACCTTGGGGGCGACGGTCGGGAAGTCGAGGCGCTGGGGGATCTGAACGGCTGTCATGAGAGGAACGCTAGGGCACTGTTGGCCCACATGTATGGTTCATTCTCATGGCAGAAGCATGGGTCAAATCCCCGGACGCGAGCGCGGCCGCGGGCACCGACCTCCACTTGGTGCTCGACGGCACGGGGAACCGCCGCGAGCAAGTGATGCGGGCGCTCCGCGAGGCGATCGGCTCGGGGCGCCTCGCGCCGGGGACCCGGCTGCCGCCGTACCGCACGCTCGCCGTCGACCTGGGCATCGCCCGCAACACCGTCGCCGACGCGTACGCCGAGCTGGTCGAGGAAGGCTGGCTCACGTCGCGCCAAGGCGGCGGCACCCGCGTGGCGCAGCGCGCCGAGCCGCTGCCCGTGGAGCCGCCCCGGGCGCCCGTCACGGCGGCGCGCCGGGTCGACCACGACCTCTGGCCGAGTGCGCCGGACGCCACGCAGTTCCCGCGCGCGGCCTGGCTCACCTCGACACGGCGGGCCCTCAACACCGCGCCGCACAACGCCTTCGGCCCCGGCGATCCGCGCGGCCGCATCGAGTTGCGGACCGCACTGACCGAGTACCTGGCGCGGTCGCGCGGGGTGCGCACGGCACCGCACCGGATCGTGGTGTGCGCGGGCTTCGCCCACGCGCTGGAGTTGCTCGGGCCGCTGCTGAGCGACCCGGTCGCGGTCGAGGCGTACGGCCTGGGCTTCCACCGCGGCCTCCTCGCCGCGGCGGGCCGGACCACCGTCCCGCTGCGCGTGGACGGGCATGGCGCCGTGATCGACGACCTGGCCGCCGCCGACGTCCGGTCGGTGCTGCTGACCCCCGCCCACCAGTACCCGATGGGCGGCCCCCTGCACCCGGAACGCCGCGCGGCCGTCGTCGACTGGGCGCGCGCCACCGGCGGCATCGTGCTCGAAGACGACTACGACGGCGAGTTCCGCTACGACCGCGCCCCGGTCGGCGCCCTCCAGGGCCTCGACCCGGACCGCGTCGTCTATCTCGGCTCCATCAGCAAGAGCCTCTCCCCCGCGCTGCGCCTGGGCTGGATGGTGCTGCCCGACGCCCTGGTGCACCGCGTCCTGGCCGCCAAAGGCGTGCGCGAACGCTGGTCCGGCTCGCTCGACCAGCTTGTGCTGGCCGACTTCATCATGTGCGGCGCGTACGACCGGCACCTGCGCCGCATGCGCCTCGCCTACCGGCGGCGCCGGGACCGTTTGGCGGCCAGGCTCGCCGAGGCGGCCCCGCACATCCGGGTCAGCGGGATCGCCGCCGGCATGCACGCGGTCCTGGAACTCCCGCCGGGCACCGAGCAGGCCGCCCTGCGCGCGGCCTCCCGCCTGGGCCTGGCCATCGACGGACTGGCCCCGTACCGGCACCCGGACAGCACCCTGCCGCCGCGCGACGGCCTCGTGATCGGCTACGGCACACCCGCGGAACATGCGTTCAACCGTGCCTTGGACGCCCTGCTCTTGTGCCTGCCCGACGGGGTGCCGGAGGCTTCGGATCTGCCGGTTTAGGGTTGCCGGTGTGAGCTATCGGTCCGACTCCCAGGCCCTTTCGCCCGCCCTGTGCGGAAACGGCGGCGCCGACTGGCTGCCGGTTGCCGCGGGCGAGTCCGGTGCGTCCGTCTTCCGCAGCGCGGACGCGGCCCGGTACGCCAAGTGCGTGCCGGCCGCGGACGCCGCCGGCCTCGCGGCCGAACGCGACCGGGTCGCCTGGCTCGGCGACCACGGCGTACCGGGTCCGCGGGTCGCCGACTGGTCCGCGAACGACGCCGGCGCGTGCCTGGTGACCAGTGCCGTGCCCGGCATCCCCGCCGACCAGGTCGCCGCGGAAGACCTGCGCACCGCCTGGGACCGCATCGCCGACGCGGTCCGCCGCCTGCACGAAGTCCCGGTGTCGGAATGCCCGTTCTCCCGCGGACTCGACACCATGGTCGCCCTGGCGCGCGACGTCGTGGCCCGGGACGCGGTCAACCCGGAGTTCCTGCCGCCGGAGCAGGAGCACGTGCCCGCCGCCGAGCTGCTGGCGCACATCACCGCGCAACTGCCGACCCGACGTGCACAAGAGCCGGCCGACACCGTCGTCTGCCACGGCGACCTGTGCCTCCCCAACATCGTCCTCGACCCGCGGACCTGGGACGTGTCCGGCTTCATCGACCTGGGCCGCCTCGGCACCGCCGACCGCTACGCAGACCTGGCCCTGCTCCTCGCCAACTCCCGCGAGACCTGGCCGGACGAAGACCGCGCCCGCACCGCGGACACGGCCTTCGCCGAGCGCTACGGCGTCACGTTGGACCGGGACCGCCTGCGCTTCTACCTCGACCTCGATCCGCTGACCTGGGGATGACGGGCTACGCCGCGGGCGCCTCCGGCCCGTCGGCGCGGGGGAAGAAGGGCACTTCTCCATGACGACGAGCATCGCGGTGCGCCTTCACCGCGGTCTCTCCGCGGAATCGACCCCCTCGGCCTACGCGCGACGTGTGCGCCGGGTCGTATCCCCGCGCCGCGTGCTCCGGCGCCGGCCATCCTCCCTCAGCGCCGTGCCGGCCACCGTCGCGGGGCTGTCCGCGACCGACCACAACGCCGCCCACTGTGCCGCGTCCAGGTCCTTGGGCAGCGCGTGCGGCGGCACTTCGTGCGTCCGCAGCCACGCGTCGACGCGGCGCTCGGGCAGGATGCCCCGCAGGATCTGCCGCAGTCCGCGGCCGCGGGCGGTGAAGACCCGGCGCGTGAAAGCCTGGTAGCCCGCGCGGTCGGCGACCAGCGGTGCGGGCCTGCGGCGGATCGCCAGCAGGCCGCCGTCGACCGACGGCCGCGGCCGGAAGGCGTGGGCCGGGACCCGGCCGTGCAGCCGGAATTCGTACCACGGCCACCAACTCGCCGTGAGCAGGCTCGCCCCGCCCACCCCGGCCCGCCGCCGGGCGACTTCCCACTGCACGAGGAGGACGCACGCGTCCCAGTCCGGGAGGGTGAGGAGCCGGCGGAGGATCGGTGTGGTCAGGTGGAACGGGATGTTGCCCACGACGGTGTGCGGCCGTGTGGGGAACCGGAAGGCCAGGACGTCGGCGTTCACCACGTCGACGGTGCCGGGCAACCGCCGCACGAGCCCGCGCGCCCGGCGCGGGTCGAGCTCGACCGCGGTGACCCGACGGCCGGTCGCGGCGAGAGGGATGGTCAGCGCACCGTCGCCGGGACCGATCTCGACGATCGGGCCGGTCGTGTCCGCGGTCAGGCGGACCACGGCGGCGACGGTGTCGCGGTCGACGAGGAAGTTCTGGCCCAGTTCGTGGCGGCCGCCGAAGGACGCGTCGGGACGGGGTGTGGAGTATGGCAAGGAACTGCTCCGCAGGAGTGAGGGGCGGAGCCGGGCAGCGAGCGTGGCACACGGTCGACTGAGGACAAGGTCAGCCGACCGGGGATCGGTGGACAAGCCGATCACCGGGAAGAACACACCAAGGAGCCGCACCGGCGGAAATCACGGCGGCGGCGGAGCCCAGAACACGAAAGGAGGCGGCTTACTGCCGCCGGAATCCGGCCCGCCGCTTACGCGCGGCGGATCCGAATGAAGAAGTTGGCTGCCATGGCGGGGAGTCTAACAGCGCCTCGGCACCCGACCGGAGAACGGCGCCGCGGCCAGCCGACCGGACCGGCTGCCTCGGCGCCGTTTCCGCAAGCGCACTTCGCGCACGGTCTCTCGGGACATTCGTCAGGCATCCCGGAAGTGCGCGGTCTCCTGTAGGAGTTGCTCCTCGCTCCAGGCGAGCGCGGCCTCCCGGTTCGGGAACGTGTGCCAGCTCGGAGTGTCGGGCACCGGTGCGGGGAAGTCGCGCTGTGCGGCGATGACGATGTGGTGGCCTTGGCGGGCGAACGCGGCCAGCGCCGCGCCGAGCATCATCGCGGAGCCCTGCGCGATGGCGGTGACCCGGGTCAGGTCCAGGACGATCCAGCCCGGCTGCTCGGGCACCCGGATGTCGACGGCGTGCAGGATCTGCTCGGTTTCGGTGAACTCCAGGCCGCCCTGCGCCGCGACGAGCACGATGCGGTGGCCTTCGGCCGCGAGCCGCTCGTCCTCCTCCGGGCCGCGGACCCGTTCGGACCAGGCCGCGCCCGCCTTGCGTCCCGTGGTGGCCTCGGTCACCGTGACGGCGTGCCGTCCGGCCGGGCGCATCATGTGCAGGCCGAAACGGCGGGAGACCTCGGTGAGTGCGCGCACGCCGCGCACCGGGTTGCCCGCCTCGTCCAGCGGCGGGCTGTAGACCGCGATGCCGAACCGCGCCGGGCTCACGGCGATGAGCCCGCCCGCGACGCCGCTCTTGGCGGGGAGCCCGACGTCGAGGAGCCAGGTGCCGGCGCGGTCGTACATGCCGCAGGTGGCCATGACCGCCATGACGCGGGTGGCCACGTCCTCGGTGACCACCTGCTCGCCGGTCACGGGGTTGGCGCCGCCGTGCGCGAGGGTCGCGGCCATGGCCGCGAGGTCGCATGCGGTCACCCGGACGGAGCACTGCCGGAAGTAGGTGTCCACCTCCTCGCCGACGTCGCCGTCGAGGGCGCCCGCGGCGCGCATGAGGTAGGCCAGGGCCCGGTTGCGGTCGCCGGTGGCGGCTTCGGAGGCGTACACCTCTTCGTCCACGTCCAGCGCACGGCCCGCGAACGCCGACAGGCAGGCGCGGATGCGCTCGAAGCGCTCGCCCGCGTCCGCGCCGCGCACGAGCGAGGTGGCCACGATCGCCCCGGCGTTGACCATCGGGTTCGCGGGGCGGCCGGTGCCGGGCTCCAGGCTGATGGCGTTGAAAGCCTCGCCGCTGGGCTCGGCACCCACCCGGGCCGCCACGGCATCGGGCCCGAGGTCGGCGAGGGCCAGCGCGTACACGAACGGCTTGGACACCGACTGGATGGTGAACGGGGTGTGCGCGTCGCCGGCCTGGTAGCGGTGCCCGTCCATGCTCACGAGCGCCAAGCCGAACGCCGCGGGGTCGGCGAGGGCGAGCTGGGGGATGTAGTCGGCGACCGCGCCGTCCGCCACGCCGGCCAAACGGCGGCAGATCTCCTCGAGTGCATCCGTCACCGGCTCCATCCGGCCACCTTCACCCGCTCCCCCGGCCCCCGCAACCGCAGCGGAGGCAACGGCGGCCGCGACGCCGGGGCCGTCGGCCCGCGCGACCGTGTGGCGTCCGCCGGGCCGGTGCGCAGCTCGCGGTTCGTGTGACGGCCGGGGGCGGGCGGCGGCCGTAGGACCGCCGCCCGCCCTCTGTCGAAAGACAGAGTCTCCGGCGACGTTCGGGAGATGTGCCGGGCCCACGGCCGTTCGTAGCGTCGGGGCATGATCACATTGGAACGAGTCGGCAAGCGGTTCCGGGACGCGGTCGCCGTCGACGATCTGAGCCTGGTCGTCCGGCCCGGGCAGGTCACCGGCTTCCTCGGGCCCAACGGCGCGGGGAAGTCCACGACGATGCGGATGGTCATGGGACTCGACCGCCCCACCTCGGGGCGGGCGCTCGTGGCCGGCCGACCGTACGCGGAGCTGCGCGATCCGCTGCGCGAAGTCGGTGCCCTGCTGGACGCCAAGGCCCTGCACCCGGGGCGCTCCGCACGCAACCACCTGCGCGCCCTGGCCCGCACGCACCGGATCCCGGTCCGCCGGGTGGACGAAGTGCTCGACGTGGTCGGCCTGACCGAGGCCGCGGGCCGCCGGGCCGGGACGTTCTCCCTGGGCATGGGGCAGCGGCTGGGCATCGCCGCGGCGCTGATCGGCGACCCCGGCGTGCTCGTCTTCGACGAACCGGTCAACGGACTCGACCCCGACGGGGTGCTGTGGGTCCGGGGGCTCATCCGGTCGCTGGCGGCCGAGGGCCGGACGGTGTTCGTGTCCAGTCACCTCATGAGCGAAATGCAGGTCACCGCGGACCAGCTCGTGGTGATCGGCCGCGGCCGGCTGCTCGCCGACGCGCCGCTGGCCGACGTGCTGGCAGGCGCGCACGGCGCGGGCGTGACCGTGCGCGGACCGGAACTGCGGCTTCTCGCCGAGGCGTTGGCGGACGGAGGCGCCCGGGTCCGCGACGAGGGCGACCGGCTGGCGGTCGTCGGCGCGTCGCTCGAAGACGTGGGCCGGTGCGCGCACCGGCTCGGCGTGCTGCTGTACGAGCTGAGCCCCGCCCAGGCGTCGCTGGAGGACGCCTACATGGAACTGACCGCCGAAGCCGTGCAGTACGGAGGCACCCGATGACCGGCATGCGCGCCACCCTCTCGTCCGAGTGGTTCAAGCTGTGGACGGTGCGGTCCACGTGGTGGTCGCTGGGTGCGGCCGTCCTGCTGATGGGCGGGTGCGCGGCCATCATGGGCAGCGACTTCGCCGGTGACGTGGCGGAAGGCCGGGACACCGACGGAGCCACCTCCATGGCGGTCACCGAGCCCGCCGCGAACGCGGCGATGATCGCGCAGTTCGGGCTGATCGCCTTCGCGATGATGGCGGTCACCACGGAGTTCGCCACCGGCGCGATCCGGAGCACCTTCGCGGCCGACCCGAAGCGGGGCCGCGTCCTGCTGGCCAAGACGGCCGCGGTCGCCGGGGCCACCCTGCCCCTGGCCCTGGTCATGGCCTTGCTGGGCGTGGCGGCGGGCGACGCCACGCTCGGCGAGTACGGCACGGGCGGCGGCGTCGGCACGGGAGTCGTGTCGATCGGCGGCTACTTGGTGCTGTCCGCGGTCTTCACGGTCGGCATGGCCGCATTTGTGCGCAGCGCGGTCGGCACGCTCAGCGTGGTGATCGTGCTGCTGCTGGCCTTGCCGATGATGTTCACGACGGGCGTGTGGAACTTCCTGCCGGGCGGCGCCGGATACGTCCTGTTGGGCCGGGACGACCCGCCGTTCTCGCGGGCGGTCGCGGCCGGGGTGCTGGCGGCCTGGGCGCTCGCCGCGCAGGCCGCGGGCTACGCGGCGGTGCGGCGGCGGGACGTCTGAGCCGGGGCCCGGCCGCGCGCCGCGGCCGCGCCGGTGCCGGCGCCGGCTCCCCGGGCCACGTGCCCGGGGAGACCGGCGTCAGCCGACCATCCCCGCCTCGTACGCGAGGATGGCCGCCTGCACCCGGTTCCGGACGCCGAGGCGGGTCAGGATCGCGCTGACGTGGGTCTTCACGGTGCCTTCCACGAGGCCGAGCCGGTTGGCGATGTCCGCGTTGGACATGCCTTCGCCGACCAGGGTGAGGACGTCGCGTTCGCGCGCGGTGAGGACCGCGACCCGGTCCGCCGCCTTCGAGGCACGCACGGTGCGGCCCATCGCGTCCAGCACGCGCTTCGCCACCCGCGGGGACAGGTACGCGGCTCCTTCGGCCGCGGCCCGGATCCCCGCGACCAGCTCGCGCGGGTCGCCGGACTTCAGCAGGAAGCCGGTCGCGCCGCCGTCGACGGCCCGGCTGATGTAGGCGTCCTCGCCGAACGTCGTGAGGATCACCACGGCGACCTCGGGCAGCAGCCGCCGGATCTCGGCGGTCGCGGCCAAGCCGTCGAGCCGCGGCATGCGGATGTCGAGGACCGCGACGTCGGGGCGGTGCCGGCGGGCGAGTTCCACCGCCTCCGCGCCGTCCGCGGCCTCGGCGACGATCTCGATGCCGGGGTCGGCGGCCAGGACGGCGCGCACACCGGCCCGGATCAACGGCTCGTCCTCGGCGAGGAGCACGCGCACGGGAGCAGTCATCGGACGTCCTTTCCGGGACCGGCGGCGGCCGGGTAGGCGAAGCGGGCGACCACGGCGAAGCCGCCTCCGCTGGGGGCCGCCTCGAACGTGCCGCCCGCCAGCCGGACGCGTTCGCGCAGGCCGATCAGCCCCATCCGGCTCCCCGGCACGGTGTGCCGTTTCGTACTCCGGGCCCGGGGCCGCGGGCGGAACGGGGAGCCGGCCCGGTCGGCGGCGGACCCCGCGCGTGCGGCCGCCCCGGCGGGCACCGCGGGCTCGCCCGGCGGGCCGTTGACCACCCGGACTTCGGCGGTGCCGGCGGCGTACACGGCCGATACCGTCACGGCCGCTCCGGGGGCGTGCTTGGCGGCGTTGGTGAGCGCCTCCCGGACGACGCGCTGCACGGCGAGCGACAGCGCCGGAGAGTCCGGCGGCCTACCGGACAGCTCCAGCACCACGGCCATGCCGGACGTGCGGGCCCGTTCGACCAGGTCGCCGAGGGTCTGGTGCACCGGTTCGACGGGCGCCGGGCCCGCCGCCGTGGACGCGCCGGGCGCCGCCGCGAACTCCCCCTCCGGCTCGGCATCCGAGCGCAGCACGCCGATGATCTCGTGCAGCCGGTCCGTCGCGGCCGCGGCTCCCTCGCGCACGTCCGCGGCCTTGGCACGCTGTTCTTCGCCCAGTTCCGGGTCGACTTCGAGGACGGCCGCGCGCAACGCCAGGAGGCTCAGCTCGTGGCCGAGCGAGTCGTGCATGTCCTGGGCGATCCGGGCCCGTTCGCGCAGCCGGGCGCGGTCCGCGAGCATCTCGTGCTCGCGCTCCAGGTGGCGGGCGCGCTCCCAGCCCGCCGCGGCGAGGAGCCGGCGCTGCCGCAGGTTGCGGCCGAGCAGCCACGGCAGCGCGGCGCTCGCCGCCAACTCGGCGACCAGCGCCCCCAACGACCAGGCGCCTTCGGCCGCACCGCCCACGAACACCGCGGGCACCGCCAACGCCGGCGACCAGGCAAGCGGCCTGATCCGCCCGGTGCGGAGCGCGGCCAGGAACGCCACGAGCGCGACCACGCCGTAGTAGCGCCCGTCCGCCTGGGCGAGCCCGACGCCGATCGCCAGCGACGCGGCGGGCCACACCCGCGACAGGCCTCCGGCCACGGCCACCACGGCGAGCATGACCGCCAGCCGCACGGTGAGGAACGGGTGCGGCGGATTCACCGACAGCACCGACGCGGCGACCAGGACCCACGCCGCGACGTCGCCCTGCACCCCACTGCCCCACCGCTTGCGGTCACCCGGCGGCGTACCCCGGGCGGCACGCCCTCCGCTCTTCCCACCCCACATGTCGATCACCGACCGGACGCTACCCGAGGGCGTCCCGCGGCGACTCCGTCGAAAGTCGTGGGTGCCCGCGACCCGGCGTCGGGTACGCCGACCGCCTCGCCGTGCTGCGTTTGCGCCGGTTCGGGACATCGGCCAAGCTCGCCCGCATGGTCTCGGTAGTGCAGAACGTGGCGATCGACTGTGCGGATGCCTACGAACTGGCCCGGTTCTGGAGCCGGGTGACCGGCCGTCCGCTCGACCCGGGCAGCCGGCCGGGCGACCGCGAGACGCAGGTGCCGCTCGCGGAGGGCCCGTCGCTGTACTTCAACCAGGTCCCCGAACCCAAGACCGTCAAGAACCGCATCCACCTGTGCCTGCGCCCCGAGACCACACGCGACGACGAGGTGGCCCGCCTGCTCGCCCTCGGCGCCACCTTCGTCGCCGACCACCGCAACCCCGACGGCACGGGCTGGGCCGTCCTCGCCGACCCCGAAGGCAACGAATTCTGCGTCCTCCGCGGCAACTCCGACCGCGTCGCCACCGGGGGTTCCTGACTCTCCCCCGCCGTTTCGGGGACGGCGGGACAGTGCGAGGACCTGAGGTCAGTGCTCGTGCGGGCCCGGGCGGTGGACCGGGCCATGCGCGTCCTCGGCGTCGCCGTGGCGGCCGTGCGCGTCGGCGCGGGGCGGGGTGCCGATCTGCAGCAGCCCCTCGTCGGTGTCTTCGCCGAGGTGGTCGACCTGCAAGGTGGCGTGGGTGATGCCGTACGCCGTCTTGAGGTCGCGCTGCATGGCCCGCCGCACCGCGTGGCAGTCTCCGCCGGGCGTCACCAGCACGTGCGCGGACAGGGCGGGCTGCCCGGTGGTGATCTGCCAAATGTGCAGGTCGTGCACCTCGACGACCTGGTCGGCCGCGGCCATGCGGTCGCCGACCTGGTCCGGGTCGACGCCCGTGGGGGCGGCCTCGAGGAAGATCCGCCCGGATGCGCGGATCAGTTCGAAGCCGGCCTTGAGCATGAGGACGACGACCAGCAGCGTGGCGATGGGGTCGGCGCGGCTGAAGCCGGTGGTCAGCACGATGGCACCGGCCACCGCGGTCCCGACGAACGCGAAGAGGTCGTTGAGGATGTGCTGGAAGGCGCCTTCGACGTTGAGGGATGTCCGGTTGGCCCGCGAAATGCACCACGCCGCCGCGATGTTGACCGCGATCCCGACGAGGGCCGTGATCAGGACCAGCCCGCCCTCCACGTCCGGCGGATGGACCAGGCGCCGGATCGCCTCGTAGCCGAGCCACAGGGCCAGCAGCACCAGGGTCAGGCCGTTGGCCTGGGCCGACAGGATCTCCGCACGTTTCAACCCGTAGGTGTAACCGCCGCGCGCGGGCTTGGCGGCCAAGCGCATGGCGATCAGCGCGAGCACGATCGACGCCGCGTCGGTGAGCATGTGCGCGGCGTCGGACAGCAGCGCGAGCGACGACGCGGCAATACCGACGACGACTTCGCCGACCATGAAGACGGCGATGAGCGACAGCGCGGCCGTCAGCCATCGACGATCGGCGTCGGCGGATACGCCGTGCGAATGCCCGGCGTGACCGTGGTCGCCATGGTCGCCGTGGTCGTGGTCGCCGTGGTCGTGGTCGCCGCGGCCGGCGTCGTGGTCGTGTCCGACGGCGCCGTGGTCGTGGCCGGCCTCATGGACGTCGTCGTGGCCATGCGGGGGTGTCGGCACATGTACCTCCCGTTGGTGGGGGCGCGGGCAACGGAATCGCGGAGGCGGGCAACAGCCCGGTGACCTGCGGTTTCAGTGTCGCGCACGCGGCGGCCGGGTGGGGACGGGGGAAGGCCTGAGGACGGCCGCGGCTGCTCCCGGCCGGGGCCACGCGCCCGTCGACGCCAGGAAGTCCGGCAGGTCGGCGAGGTGCCCGAGCATCCCGCCCGCCGTGGACGCGGGGCTGCCGAGCCGGGCGACGCGGAGGGCGATCATGCCGTGCCGGCGCGGCCCCAGCACGTCCTTCTCCGGGTGGTCCCCGACGAACAGGATGTGCGGCGCCGGGACCCCGCACGCCGTGACCACGGCCTCGTAGAACCGCGGATGCGGCTTGCGGTAACCGACTTCGCCGGACAGGACGCTGCCCGCGAAGCACCCGGTCAGACCCGCCGCGTCGAGGGTGCGCGCCCGGGCGCGGCCGGAGCGTTCGGTGTTGCAGGCCAGCACGCACCGCCAGCCTTGCCGCGTCAGCCGACGCACGGCGTCGGCGGCACGGTCGTCGACGGCCGCATCGGGCACCGCGGCGAACACGGCTTCGGCCGCGGCGGCGGGGTCGAGGTCCGTGAGCCCGCCGCGCCGCGCGGCTTGGGCGATGGCGTCGGCGAACGGCGTGTGCCGCTCCGTGGCGTGGTCGGCGCGGTGGATCCGCGCGATCGCCGCGTCGAAGGCCGGCGCGAAACCGGGCGGCACGTCCCGGTCGAGCAGGGACGCCACGATGTCGGCCACCCAGGTGCCGTCCGGATTCGGGCCCGGACGGGCAAGGGTGCCGCTGAAGTCGATCGCGAGCGCCGCGATGCCGCGCATGCCCGCGCTCGCCGCCGAGGTCCGGACGCGGGTCACGTCTCGGACGCGGCGGGCTCGGGCGCCGGCTGCGGAGGCTCCGAGGCGGACCGGGTCGCGGACGGGCTTGCCGACCGGACTGCCGACGGGATCTCGCGCCCCGGGCGTTCCTGCGGAAGCCCCGCCCGGTCCGGCCTCCGGAAACCGGCCGCCATCCGCTTGGCCGGCACCCAGGTGAGTGCGGCCGTCAGCGCCACCACCGTGAACCCGGGCAGACCCGGCTCGACCTTGTCGGAGTCCGACTCCGCGGCCGGCGACGTGGGCGGAGGTTCGGCGGCAGGTGGCGGCACGTGGCTCTCCCGGAACGGCGCGGACGCCGGGGCCAAGGCACCCCGAACGCCTGCTCCTACAATTCGTAGGAGCGGGCGTCGAGTGTAGCCCCGTGCGGTCCTCTGGCCGTGTCAGCCCCACTGTTCGCCAACCGAGTTCGTCCCATCGGCGGCGGCACCGACGGCAAAACCGGTCGGGTGAAGGAGCGGGTGAAAGCCGGCGGAGCCGGGCCCTGCCGCCGCGCGCGTCGCGCGGGCGGGCTACCGCTGCCGCGGCGCCACGGCCCGGGTGTCGGACGGACACGGTCCAACCGGAACGCCCGCGGACATGTGCGGGGCCGCGACGCCCAGCCCCACGACCGCGGGCCAGAGCAGCACCGGCTCGGCGAACCCGCTCATGCCGGCCCGGGTTCGCCCTTGTCGAGCCCGCGGGCCAGCTCCCGCAGCTCGTCGAGTTCGCCCGCGCCCATGCGCCCGACCAGCCGCGCCAGCGCCAGCCTGCGCGCGGACTTCGACGCCGAGTCGAGGGTGGCGGCGAGCGCGGAATCGACGTACTCGGCTTCGCTCATGGCCGGCTGGTAGACGATCACGTTGCGCTCGCGGGTCCGCACGACCAGGCCCCGCTCGGCGAGCCGGTTCAGCACCGTCTGCACCGTCGTGTAGGCGCTCCCCGAGCCCTCGGGCAGTCCGCCGCGGACCTGCTCCACGGTGCCCGCGCCGATCCGCCACAGCACCGTCATGATCTCGGCCTGCAGCCCGCCCTGCACGCGCGGCGCCTCGCCCACCGCAGCCTCCCGTCCGGTCCGCCGCCCCCGTCGCCCGGGGCGTCCGCCTCCAGACCGTACCTTCAACGGCGGGCGTCGAGGAACGCGGCGATCAGCGGTGCGATCTCGGGGAGTTTGTCCTCCAGCGCGAAGTGCCCGGTGTCCAGGACATGGAGTTCGGCGTCGGGCAGGTCGCGCAGGTAGGCGTGCGCGCCCGGCTCCGGGAAGAAGGGGTCGTTGCGGCCCCAGACGACCAGCGCGGGCGGCCGGTGCGTGCGCAGCCACTCCTGCCAGTCCGGGTAGAGCGCGACGTTCGTGTGGTAGTCGAGGCCCAGGGCGATCTGGATGCCGGCGCGGCCGGGCAGGTCGAGGAAGTGCTGGTCGGCGGTCCAGCCGTCGGGGGCGACGAGTTCCGGGTCGGCGGTGCCGCCTTCGTACTGGCCGCGGGTGACTTCGGGGGTGAGGATGCCGCGGATCGCGTCTTCCGCACCGGGGACGCCGGGCTTGAGCGCGGTGAGTTCGCGGGCGGCGTCGGAGAGCCCGTCGAGGTAGGCGTTGGCGTTCTGGACGACGAGCCCTTCGATCCACTCCGGGTGGCGGGTCGCGATGCGGAAGCCGACGGGGCCGCCGAAGTCGAAGGCGTAGAGGGTGAATCGGTCGAGCCCGAGCGCGACGAGGAACTTCTCGGTGAGGTCGGCGAGCGCATCGAAGGTGTACGCGAACGCGTCGGCGGACGGCGCGTCGCTGTGGCCGAAGCCCGGGTAGTCGGGCGCGACGAGGTGGTAGTCGCCGCCGAGCGCGTCGATGAGCCGCGCGAACTGCCGGGAGCTGGACGGGAATCCGTGCAGCAGGAGAAGCGTGGGCGCGTCCGCGGGCCCGGCCTCCCGGTAGAAGACGCCGATGCCGTCGACGTCCATACGGCGATGCCTGACCTGAGGGAGGGCGAGCGCGGGCATGGCGGTCCTCGATTTCTCGCGGTGGAGCGCGGTGCGGGATCGTCGCCACTCTAATGAATAGACAGCTTCATATCCATTAGTTTTTCCGCGATCCATCAAGAGAACGCTAGGCGATCGGTCGGTAACTAATAGTATTCAATCATCATGTGACCAATAGGGAAAAACGGGTCTGTTCCTGCCAGTTCGCCGCCCTACCCTGATCCACGGCCCGACCTGACAACCGGTCGGTCCGTCCGTCGATCCGAGGTGGAGAACCTGTGCTGAGAAGCCCGCGTCCGTCCGCTCCGAACCGTCAGCCCACTTCGACCCGCCCGTCCGCCGCGGTCCGCCCGCTGCGCGCAGCCACGGCCGTCCTGCTCACGATCGGTCTGCTGCTGCTCGGCCTGGGCGCCACCGTCCCGGCCGCCGCCGACACCACGTCCACGCTCGAGAAGAGCGTCCGAAACGCCACCCACCCGGGTGCCGCAACCGCCGACCACGGGGACACGCTGGACTGGACCGTCCGCTACCGGAACGCGACCACCGGCGACACCCCCGCACCCGCCTCCGTCACCGACCAGATCGCGGGCGCGGGCAGCGCCCAGACCTATGTGCCCGGCTCGCTGAAGGTGCCGCCCGGCTGGACCGCGGGCTGGTCCACCGACGGCACCACCTTCGGGACCGCGGACACGGGGGCGGCCACGACCGCGGTGCGCGCCCAGAACTCGCTGGCCCTGGCCGGCGGCACCTCCCTCGCGACCCTGGCCCTCGGCCCGGTGAAGCCGACCCCGCAGCCCACCGGCGGCGACGGGTTCACGCCCGTCCTGCACCGGACCGCGAGCGGCGAGATCGAGTCGTGGAACATCTACCACCACGCCGCTCCCACCGCGCCGCAGGTCGTCTGCATCAACCTGACGCTCGGTCAGCCGTGCGCGGGCGGCCCCTGGCCGCGTCCGCTCAACACCACGCCCGGACCGCTCGGCAGCGGCGCCACCGGCAACATCGGCAGCCCGCTGACCCCGCAATACGTGCTCGACCCGGGCAACCCCGACCAACTCCTCTATCCGGCGGTCACCGCGTCCGCCGTCGGCGTCGGCTGCCTGGACCTGACCGCGCGCGCCAACTGCGGCTTCGTCCCGCTGGCCACCATGGGCGGCTCGCCCAGCAGCGCCAACAACCTGGCGGGCCTGGTCCAGGTCGGCGACAACCTGTACGGCGTCGCCAACACCGGCCAGGTGCTGTGCATGACGCTGGCCACCCGCACGCCGTGCGCCGGCCAGCCGTTCGCGCCGATCGTCGCCGCGAACCACGACCTGCCCGGCACCCCCGCGGCGCTCTACCTCGGCGGCCTGACCACGGTCGGCAGCCGGGTGTTCGCCTCGTCCTCGCCGCAGGGCGGGGGTTCCACGGTCTCGGGGCCGCCCGCTCTCGGCTGCTTCGACACCGCGACCGCGACCACCTGCGCGGGCTGGACGACCCCGCACACCGCGGGGCCGAGCAGCGCGTACTACACGTACAACGCCTTCGCCGCCTACAACACCGCCGGGCAGGCGGACGGCGTGTGCACCAGCACCGCCGGCGGACCGAACGTCCTGACGACCTGTTACGGACTCGACGGCTCCGCGCACGCCGCACCCACGTCGCTCAACTCGCTGCCCGGCAGCACGCTGACCTTCAGCCCGGAGACCGTCACCACCCCCGCCGGGACGCGCAGCTACTTCCCCGCCTGGGGCGGCAGCCTGGCCGGCGGGACGATCTGCCACGACTGGACGACCGCCGCACCCTGCGCCGGTTTCCCGCTGCCCGCCACCCACCCGGGTGTCAACGGCGGCGCCACCCGCGACTACGGGTACACCTACGACGCCACCTCCCGCTGCCTGATCGGCCTCGGTGACGCCGGCTACCTGTTCTCGCTCGACCCGGCGACCGGCGCCAGCCCGTGCGTGCACAGCGGCGCGAGCGTCACGCTGAAGCCCGCGGACTTCTACTGCGACGGCAGCAGCGGCAACATCCAGGGCTACACGCGGGCCCGGCTGACCGGCCTGGACCTGACGCACGTCGACATGGCCGCCTCCCGCGCCGCCGTCACCGACCCGGACGGCACCGTCATCGCCACTCCGGGCCTGGCCGCCGACGGCACGGTCGACCTGACCGGCATCGATCCGGCCGCACACCCCTCGATCACCGTCACCGCCCAACTCGTCCTCACCACCGCGGGCGACTTCGACAACGGCAACCACCCGGCGCTGGTCGTCGAGTACCAGGGCGACGCACCGCAGATCTGCTTCAAAACCACCGTCACGGCCAACTGCACCGCCACGTCGGTCAGTAACACCGCGACCGGCACCGACCCGACCGGCACGTTCACGTCCAACACCGTCACCACCGCCGTCGCGCCCGGCGCGGCGTGCCAGCCCAAGGTCAGCGTCGAGAAGGAGATCTGCGGGTCGCTCAACCCGCACGACTGCGCACCGGGCGGACCCGGGCCATGGGCGAAGAACAGTCCGGTGGGCCTGCTCGGCCTGCTCGGCACCGCGCACTGGCGGATCACCGTCAGCAACGCGGGCCCGGTGGACGCCGCGTCCGTGACCGTCAACGACGCCACCGTGCCCGCGTGCCGACAAGCCGCCGGCACCTTCGCCCTGGCCGCCGGGAGCAGCCGCCAGGTCTACTGCGACTCGCTGCTGCTGGCGCTGCCGGTGAAGAACACCGCGTCGGCGAGCTTCGTGGCCGCGAACTCGCCCGCGGGCACCGCGCCCACCACCACCGCATCGTCTTCGGCGGTGGCCTGCTCGCTGCTGTGCATCCTCGTGGTGGGCGGCAAGGAGTGATCCGGATCCGCTAGTCCCCGGCCCCTTCCCGCCCGGCTGCGCGCCGGGCGGGAAGGGGCCGGGCGGCTCAGGCGCCGGGGCTGCTGAACAGCGGGGACAGCGGGGACTCGGCGGACAGCGGGGTGAGCGGGGCGAACAACGGCGTTGCGGGCCCGGTCGCCCGCGTCCCCGTCCCGGCCAGTTCCTCCACCGCCGCGATCGTCGTATCGATCACCACGGCGTACAGGCGCTCGAACGCCTGCGGCAAGCGCGTCAGGACCGCCCCGACCCGCGCCCGGTGCTCGGCGCCCGCGGCGGACAAGGCCTCCTGCATGATGTCGACCATCTCGTCCGCCGGCGTTCTCCGCGCCGCGAGGTTGGCCTGCCCGACGACCGTGGTGCCGATGAGCGCCACCGCCAGCGCGAGGTCCTCGTCGTCCAGTCCCAACGGCGCAAGGACTTCGGTGAGCATGACGAAGGACGGCAGCCACGCGGGCTGCCGCGTGGAGGCGATGTAGGGCAGCAACTGCGGGTACGGGCGCAGGTGTTCCATGCTGGCCAGCATCCAGGCGCGCAGCTTGTCCTGCCAGGTCGAGCCGTCCGGCGGGTCGTAGTGCATGTCCGCCGAGATCCGGTCGGCCACCGCGTGCAGCAGGTCGTCCCGGTCCGGGAAGTACCGGTACAACGCCATCGGCGCGGACCCGACGGCTTCGGCCACCCGCTTGACGGTCAGGGGCACCGCCGGGCCGGCGTAGACCAGCGCGACCGCCGCGTCCATGATCTGCTCGCGGGACAGCCGCGGCGGCCGTCCGCGGCCGCGCGCCGGAGCGACCGCGGCGGCGCTCTCCGGTTCCTGAACCAATGGGTGTCCCTTCACCGCGCCACACGGGCGCCGACCGGTGTTTTGCCCTCAGATTACGCAACGACCCGGCCGCACCGTCAGGAGACCTGACTTATCGGGCCATCGCCACCTTGCCTGCGGCGCACCGGCCCTGACGCATCGTCACCTCTCCAGCAGCAGCGCCGTCCCCTGCCCCACGCCGATGCACAGCGTGGCCATTCCCAGCCCCGACCCGGCCGCGGCCAGCTGATGCGCGACCGCGCCGGCCAGCCGCGCCCCGGACGCCCCCAGCGGGTGCCCCAGCGCGATGGCGCCGCCGCGCGGGTTGACGACGGCCGGATCAAGCTCGGGCCAGGCCGCCAAGCACCCCAGCGCCTGGGCGGCGAAGGCCTCGTTGAGTTCGACCGTCCGCAGGTCGGCGAAGCTTCGGCCGGCCTTGGCCAGCGCCCGCTGCGCGGCCTCCACCGGGCCGAGCCCGAAGTACTGCGGTTCGAGCCCGGTCGTCGCCCCGGCGCTGATCCGGGCCAGCGGTTCGCGCCCGAGTGCGGCGAGCCCGGCTTCGTCGGCGATCAGCAAGGCCGCTGCGCCGTCGTTCAGCGGTGACGAGTTGCCCGCGGTCACCGAGCCGTCGGCCCGGAACGCGGGCTTGAGCGTGCCCAGGGCCTCCATCGAGGTGTTCTCGCGGATGGTCTCGTCGCGCGGAAGTTCGGCGACCGGCACCACCTCGCCGTCGTAGACCCCGGCCGCCCACGCCGCCGCGGCCTTGCGGTGGCTCGCCAATGCGAACGCGTCCTGCGCCTCGCGCGTGATGCCGTACTTGTCGGCGATCAGCTCCGCGCCCTCGCCCAGCCCCACGGTCCACTCCCCCGGCATCCGCGGGTTGACCATGCGCCACCCGAGGGTGGTGGAGTGCAACTGCTGCGCGCCCGCCGGGAATCCGCGCTCCGGCTTGGCCATCACCCACGGCGCGCGGCTCATGGACTCCACACCGCCCGCGACCGCGATCGACGCATCCCCGACGGCAACCGCACGGTAGGCCTGCACGACGGCTTCCAGCCCGGACGCACAGAGCCGGTTGACGGTCACGCCGGGCACGGTGACCGGAAGTCCGGCGAGCAGCACCGCCATGCGCGCGACGTTGCGGTTCTCCTCCCCCGCGCCGTTGGCGTTGCCGAAGTACACGTCGTCGATCCGCGCCGGGTCGAGCGCCGGGCTGCGGTCGACGAGCGCGCGCAGCACGCCCGCGGCCAGGTCGTCGGGGCGGACGCCGGACAGGGCACCGGCGTACTTGCCGATCGGCGTGCGGACGGCGTCGGCGATGTAGACGTCACGCGTGGTCATGCGGCCTCCACGGGAGCGAGCGCAGGCGCGCAGCGCGTACCGGTGGGGCAGATGTCGTCGCCAGGCGACCGCTCTCCCGTCCATCCGGAATGTTGTTCGCCTGATGAACTCTTGTGCATAATTGTGGCTGCGCAGAGTTTGGTGGTGCGTGCGGTGTCTGTCAACGGCTTCTTCCGGCTGCCGGCTCCCGCGCCCGAGTCGCCGGAGGCCCCTCGCCATGTCCCAGCCGGAGCCCGCCCAAGGCCCTCCCCCGGCCGACGGAGAGCCGCCCGCGGAAGCCGTCCGCCCCCTCGAACGCGGGCTCGCGCTCCTGCGCGCGATGGCCGTGGACCCCGACCCGCGCACCCGCCCCGGCGACCTGGCCCGCGTCACCGGGCTCGCCCGGGCGACGGTGGACCGGATCGCCGCCACCCTGGTCCGGCTCGGCTACGTCCGGCACGAAGGCCGCGACCTCGCCCTCACCCCGCAGGCCGCCGAACTCGGCAATGCCTACCTGGCCTCGTCGGGGCTCGCCGCGGCCGTGCGGCCGTACGCCGAGGCCCTCGCCGACCGGCTCGACGAATCGGTGTCGGTGGCCGTCCCGGACGGCGACGGCGTGCGTTTCGTCGTCCAGGCCACCCGCCGCCGCGCGATGGCCGTCGCGTTCCGCATCGGCGACCTCCTCCCCGCGGAACGCTGCGCACCCGGTGCCCTCTTCGCCGCGGCGTGGACCGACGCCGACTGGCAGGCGTGGCGCGCCCGACGCGCCCGGGAGCAGGGCGACACCGCCTTCCCGGCTCTTCCGCTGCGCCGTCCTCGCGACGCACACGCCTCCAGCGAGGCCGAGTTCGCGGACCGCGTCGACATCGCCCGCACCCACGGCCACAGCACCGACAGCGGCCTGATCGAACCCGGGCTCATCGCGATTGCCGTCCCGGTCCTCGACGGCGACGGGCGGATCGTGTGCGCGCTCAGCGTGGTCAGCCACACCAGCAGGCACACCCCCGCAACCCTCGCCGACATCGCCCTCGGCCCCGCCCGCGACACCGCCGCCGCGATGGCGGCCGCGATCCGCCCCGACGCCCCCGGCCCCGCGCCGCGGCCGCACGCACCCGCGGCGGATCCGCGGCTCAAGGACGAACTCGGCGCGGAATACCTGCAATCGCTCGCCCGCGGCCTGGACGTCCTGTGCGCCCTGGGCACGACGCGCGGCCCCATGACCCTCGCCGACGTCGCCCGCGCCGCGGCACTCCCGCGCGCCACGGCACGGCGGTCGCTCATCACCCTCGACTACCTGGGCTACGCGGAGCCGCACGGCAAGGGTTTCGCCCTGACACCGCGCGTCCTCGACCTCGGCTACGCCCGCCTGGCCGGCCTCGCCCTGCCCGAGGTCCTGCTCCCGCACCTGACCGAACTCGTGCGCACAGTAGGCGAATCCGCATCCGCGGCGGTCCTGGACGGCGACGACATCCGCTACATCGCCCGCGTGCCGACCCGGCGCATCATGCGCGTCGACATCACCGTCGGCACGCGCATGCCCGCCGCCCTGGCCTCGATGGGCCGCGTCCTGCTGGCCGCCCTCCCGCCCGCCGAGCGGGCCGACTACCTGTCGCGCGTCCGCATCGAACCGCGTACCCCGCGCAGCGCGTCCACCCCCGCGGAGGTCGCGTCCGCCGTCGACCGCGCGGCGGCCG
The DNA here is from genome assembly GCF_039542225.1 of Yinghuangia aomiensis. Taxonomy (NCBI): domain Bacteria; kingdom Bacillati; phylum Actinomycetota; class Actinomycetes; order Kitasatosporales; family Streptomycetaceae; genus Yinghuangia; species Yinghuangia aomiensis. The sequence goes on from NZ_BAABHS010000024.1 coordinate 105,730, forward strand.
ACGGATACGCCCAAGTCGACCAGGAGTTGGAAGAAGGCCTGCGCTCGTTGAGCGTCCCCGTACGCGACGCCGACGGGCATGTGGTGGCGGCGGTCAACGTCGCCCACCACGCGTCGCGGGGTACGCCGGACGAGACGCGCGACGAGATCCTGCCCCCGCTGCGCCTGGCAGCCGCGCGAGCGGAGGCGGACCTGCGGGCCTTGGGGCAGTGGTCCCGAGTCAGGTAAGCCGCGGCGCGGCTACACGACCAGCGACCCCAGCGGCGGGCACGGCATCAACGCCCGCCCGGCTCCCGGCCGTTCCCGGAACGCGCGGGCCTCGGCGGCGCGCTGCCGCGCACGCTCGACGCGGTCCGCTTCCCAACTGTCGCGGCGCGCCTGGCGCTCGTCCCAGCTGTCGTCGATGAGCGACAGCGAGATGTTGTTGGAACTGCGGTTGATGTCCGAGTTCATGGCCAGGTGCTGGAGCACCCGCTGCACGGCGATCAGCTCCAGCCGGGCCACGAACACCCCGGCGGTCTGCGGTTCCCGGATGGGCAGCGGGGCTTGGGCAAGGAGGGACACCCCGGTGTCGTGGCGTCCGATGTTGTCGATGGACGCCTGCGTCGCTTCCCGGCTCATCGCCTGGATTTCCCGGGTCAGCCACAGCAGTTCGTCGAGGTCCGCCTCGCTGACGCGCATCCGGCCGTAGATCGCGGTGAACCGGGGGTCGCCCCAGAAGGGGCGGAAGACCGGGTCGTTCAACGCCACGCAGTTGCTGTACCCGGCAGCGACCGCGCCGCCGAGGTGGCTGAGCGCCGCGTCGTAGTTGCGGTGCTTGAACGCGAGCGTGGCCAGGCCGGAGTTCGCGGCAGCGACGATCCACTGGCCTTGCGGACCGAGCGCCGTGCCGCGCAGGACGAGGTCGCGCATCCCCGCGGCCACGTCCACCTTCAGCCCGGCACCCGTCATCGCTCGGGAGAACCGGTCGCGCAGCCCGCCGGGCTGACCGGACGACGGCTGTGCTTCCCGCCCCTGCAGCAGAGCCGCCGTCAGATCCACAAAACGACCGCTCAACGCCTGCACCGAATCGACCACGACACGTCTCCCCACGACTCAGCCGCGGACCCCACCCCCGGGACCCGATCGCCGCGCTCCCCGCGACGCCCGGCATCGTCTCGCGCGGTGATCCAACCGTCCAGCGGAACGGTCGATCCTCGCGGCATCACTTGGTGGCGATGCACATGGGGTTGCGGTGCTCTTGCTAGGTTCGCGGAATGACGGTGGCTTTGATCGATTCCGGTCTCGGACTGCTCCCCACGGCCGGCTGGCTGCGCCGGCTGGCGCCGAGTGCCGATCTGCTCCTTTTGCTCGACCCGGACGGCATGCCGTGGGGCTCGAAGTCGGCGCGCTTCGTCACCGAGCGGCTGCTTGCCGCCGGCGAGATCGCGGTCGAGCGCGGAGCGCAGGCTCTTGTCGTGCCGTGCAACACCGCCACGGTCACCGCCATCGACGCACTTCGCGCGAACTTCGAGCCGGGGATCCCGGTCATCGGCACCGTCCCGGCCGTCAAACCGGCCGCAGGCGCGGGAGCCCCCGTCGCCGTCTGGGCCACCGTGCGGACCACCGAAAGCGACTACCAGAAGCGCCTGATCGCGGAACACGCCGACGGTGTGCCGGTGTTCCCTGTCGCGTGCCCCGGGCTCGCGGAAGCGGTCGACCGCGGCGACACCGCCGCGACCGACCGTGCCGTCGCCGCGGCCATCGAGCAGACACCGCGTGCGTGCAGCTCGATCGTCCTCGGCTGTACGCACTACCCGCTGGTCGCCAGCCAGATCATGCGCGGCCTCCCCGCCGCCACCTTGTACGACAGCGCCGAAGCCGTCGCCCGCCAGACCCTCCGCAGGCTCGACGCCCGCCCCGGAGATTCCGGGGAACCAGGCCGCGTGGACGTCATCCTCAGCGGCCGGCCAGGCGCCCTCCCGCCCGCCGCGAGCCGCTACCCCGTGGGCCGCGCCCTGGCGACCGCGGCGGCGATGCCCCTGGATTTCCTCACCCCGGCGGTGTCGGCCCCGTGCTCCACGAGCGACACCCTGCTGCTGGAGTGACGTCCGGGTGGTCGCCCACGAGAGCGCGGGCTCAGACCGGGTGGATGTCCGCCCGGATCGCCAGGGCGTCGTCGGTCAATGGGGTCAGTGAGGTCAGTGGGGTCAGTGGGGTCAGTGGGGTCAGTGGGGTCAGTGGGGTCAGTGCGGACGTGACGACCGCGTCCGCCGTCCACCACGCGCCCTGGCCCGGCTCCAGAGCACGGCCGCATTCCCAGCGGCCACGCAGGACGTAGACGAGCCCGGCGTGGCCCGGGGTGGGGACCACGGGCGCCGAGGTGGTGCGCACCGAGGCCGCCCATGCGCCGCGCCGGGTCATGATGTTGAGGTCGCGGTTGACTCCGCCCAGCAGTGCGGCGTCGATCGCGAGGTCGCCCGGGAAGGAGAAGGGCTCCCCGATCCGGTCGAGCAGGTGGTCGAGGCCGTCGCCGACCAAGTGCACGCCGGCGCCGTCGAGCAGGGTGATCGTGCGGTCGACGCCCGGGAAGGCGGAGAACGGCCCGTCCTGCGCGATCGTCGCGATGCTGGCCCGCCACGCGAAGCCGCCGTCGGCCGACGGCTCGGCGGCGACCTCGCGGGTCTCACCGCCCCCGTTGCGCCACGGCGTCACGGGCAGGAGGTCGCTGTCGAAGACGTGGAAGGGGGCGAAATCAGCGGGGTTGCTCACGGCGCCAGTATCCCGGCTGCCGGTATCGCGGCCGCTCCCGGTCCCGGGGCGACGGAGTCGGCGAACCAGGGCAGCAGGGTCCGACCGACGCGGGATCAAGGCCGGCGGGTTCGACGCCGACGAACGCCGGTGCTCACTCATCGTGCGGTGTCGAAGCACTCGCCCGGGGGGCCATCGCGCCATACCGGGTGGTGTCCAGGCGTAGTGGTCACAGGCGGACGACGACCAGGGCGGTGTCGTCGGTGGCCCCGTCGGGAGGCAGAAGCTCGGCGAGGAGTTTGTCGGCCAAGACCTCCGGCGTGTCCGTGTGGTGGCGGCGCAATGCGGCGGCGAGGTCGCTCAGGCCTGCGTCGATGTCGCGTTCACGGCGTTCGACGAGTCCGTCGGTGTACAGCACCAGCGTGGCGCCGTTGCGGTACCCGGTCATGGCCTGGGCCCGGGAGGCATGTTCCGGAAGGGCGCCGAGCGGCGGCTCGGTAGCCTGGTCGAGGAACTCGACGACGCCGTCGGCCCGCACCAACGCCGGAGGGAGGATGCCGGCGACGCTGTAGGTGAGCGTCCGTGCGGCGCGATCGGCCGTCACGCAGGCCGCCGCCGCGCACTCCGCCCCCGCGACCGACCGTGCGTACAAGTCCAGAGCCTCCAACGCCTGCGCCGGTCCGTCGGCGATCCGGTCCACGGCGCTGAGGGCACTGCGAAGTTGCCCCATCACGCATGCCGCGGCCAGGCCGTGCCCGACCACGTCCCCCACGTTGACCGCCACGCAGTCGCCGGGAAGATCGGACACGTCGAACCAGTCCCCGCAGACGTTGAGCGAGCCGACCGCAGGCTGGTAGCGCACAGCCACCCGCTCGTCTGCGACAGACCCGGGATCGGGCAGCATCGCCGCCTGAAGCGACAACGCGACCTCGCGTTCGCGCGCGTACGCGCGCCGCAACCTGGCGTTGACCTCCTGAAGCTCGCCGGCCCGCTCGTACAGCTCCGACTCCAGCACCCGGGCGCGTTCCTCGGCCAGGTATCCGCCGGCCCCGGCCCCTTTGCGGGCGCGGATCAGCTCGGTGATCTCCTCGACTCGGTGCACGATGAGCACCACGTCGCCGCCGGGGTTCTTGACCGGGGTGTTGACCGTGCTCCAGTAGCGCTCATGGAAGACACCGGGCCGGTCGGGATCCTCGACGTCGTAGCGGTGCAAGGCCATGACGTCCCGTTCGCCCGTCTCCAGGACGCGCCCGAACGATGCGCCCAGTTTCCGGGCACCGGAGGTGCTCGGATCCTGGGGACTGTCGGGAAAGAGTTCGAGGAGATGTCCTCCCACCAGCTGTTCGCGGCGCCGCCCGGCAACATCCACGTAGCGTTCGTTGACGTCCGCGACCACCAGGTCCGGAGTCAGCAGGGCGATCGCCCCGGGCAAAGCCTGGTAGACGGCCTCGTAGTCAATGCCTGCTTCGCCCATCACACGACCGCCTCGAAGCCCCGAGACCTTGCGCTTGATACACCACGGTGACACACCGACGGCGCGCTTGCGTGGCAGCCGCGCGGCCCTCGACGGTCGGCCGGCTCGGGTGCGGGCGGCGAACAAGGGTCCGGAGCACACACGGCGCCACCACTCCCGCCTTCTTCACGCTGAAGGGGCAGTCCAGGGTGTTCGAGGCCGTGCCGGCCACGCCCGTGCGGGCCGGTCAGCGCGCCCCGTCGATGAGCGCGACGATCTTGTCGTAGCCCTGGGCGGCGGCCAGTTCGCGGGGGGAGATGCCGTTGCCGTCGGGGATGGTGACGTCGGCGCCGCCTTCGATGAGGAGGCGGACGGTCTCGACGTGGTCGGCGGAGCCGTTGCCGAGCACGATCGCCTCGTGCAGCGCGGTCCACGACAGGTTGTTGACGTGGTTCACCGGGACGCCCGCCTTCAGCAGGATCCTGATGGTGCTCACGTGGGCGTGCTCACTGGCGGGGATCAGCGCGGTGCCGCCGTAGCGGTTCGTGCTGGTGACGTCGGCGCCGTGGTCGAGGGTCGCCTGGAGGATCGCGTCGAGGCCCTCGGCTCCGGCGTAGAGGAACGCGGAGTCTTCGAGGGAGTCCTTGGCGTCGGGCGAGGCGCCGGCGTCCAGGAGGAGCCGGGCGACGTCGACCGCGTTGGCGCGGGTGGCGAGGATCAGCGGCGTGCGGGCGGCTTCGGCGCGGGCCTCCAGTTCGGCGCCGTCGGCCGGCGCCTTGCGGGCGGCCGCGACGTCGTTCTTCCGGGCGGCGTCGAACAGGGCCTTGGTCGCCGCGCTCGCGTCGGTGGTGTTGCCGGCGTTCATGCTCGGGGTGCTCCTTTCCGAGGCGGGCGGTCGGTCGCCCGCGCTACCGGAATCCGTGCACGCCGCGACGCCGAGCAGCACGCCGACGCCCGCCGCGGCCGCGGCCGCGACGCGGACCGGCCCCGAGGCGCGATTGCTGTGTCCTGTCTGTCGATTCCGCACGGCAACGCTCCCTTGCGACTCCTGCTGCGGACTCTCCCCGGCGTGCCGCGCGGCGGCATCCCCGGGGAGATGGGGATGCCGCCGCGCACCCGCCGCCGTAGGGCCCGGTCTGGGCCGGTCCGGTTACTGGTTGAGGGACGCGACGCCGGCCTGGGCGAACTGCTCGTCCTGGTCGCCGCTGGGGGCGCCGGCGACGCCGATGGCCGCGATCGGGCCGCCCTTGGCGGTGACCGGGGCGCCGCCGCCGAGGAACAGGGTGCCGGGGATGTCCTTCAGGGTCGGGTTCTGCGGGAGGCGCTGGACCAGGGTGGAGGTCGGGGCGTTCCAGGACACGGCGGTGAAGGCCTTCTTCTGCGCGGCGTCGTAGGACTGCGGGCCGGCGCCGTCGCCGCGGAGGGTGACGATGGTGTTGCCGTTGCGGTCCACGACCGCGACGGACACGCGCTGGTTCGCCTTCTTCGCGGCGTCCAGGGTCGCCTGCGCGGCCTTGGACGCGGCGTCGATCGTCAGGTGATCGGTCTGGAACGTGTCCGGGGTCTTCACGTCCGCCTTGACCGCGGCCGGCTGCGGGGCGGGCTTGGCGTCCTCCGGGGCGGCGACGGCGACGGCACCGAAGGCGCCCATGCCGACGGCGGCGAGGGCGGCGGAGCCGGTGACGATACGGGCACGGCGCGACAGCTTGTTCATGAGGAAACTCCGGGTTCGGCGACACGGACCCGGGGAGCGCCTGCGGCTCCCCGAGCGGACGGGGCGGCGGTGGCCACCTGCGGCCTTGCGGCTTCCGGTGTTTTCCGCCGTGCCTCGATCCTGGGTCCGGAACCGGCCCCTTCCCGTCCCCGGAGTGGATGCGTCCGCGCGCCAGGACGGATGAACCGGGGGTCAACCGATCGGATGATGCGACGGGCTCGGAAGGGGGGAGGACGGGGGCGGGCATGCCCGGCAACGCCGCCGCCGCGCATGCCCGCCCGCGCTCCGCCGTCAGTCGTCCGACGGCAGCGGGGCGCTGCTGCGGCCGCTCTCCCGGCCGCTCAGTTCGCTGTCGAGCGTCTCCTGCGCGACGCGCATGGCCTCGGCGTAGACCGGCTGCTGCAGCCGCGCCCACATCTCCGCCTCGGGCACCTCCTCGACGCGGGCCATCACCCACCAGATGTTCCCGAACGGGTCCTTGACGCGCCCGCCGCGCTGCCCGAACGCGTCGTTGCCCAACGGCGTGACGACCTGCGCCCCCGCCGCCGCGGCCTGTGCGAACGCCGCGTCCGCGTCCGGCACGAACACGCGCAGCAGGCTCGGCATGACCGGCCAGTCCGCGCGTCGGTCGAACGCGAGCACGACGGTGTCGCCGACCCGGATCTCGCCGTGCCCGATCAGGCCGTCCGCGGTCCGCACCCGCGCGAGTTCCTTGCCGTCGAACGCCTGCGCGACGAAGTCGAGGAACGCGCCGGTGTCGTCGGTGACGACCCACGGGGCGACGGTGGTGTATCCGGCGGGGGCGGCGCTGGTCTGCTGCTCGGACATGAGCGGTCCTTCCGTTCGGTCTGCACGCCGTCGATCTGCATGGCGTCGTGCCGTCGATCTGCGCGGCGTTGCGCTGTCGAGATCGACGTTAGGCAGGAAACAGGTCCGATGCGTTCCTATTTCACGTCGTCCGCGCGCCGTGCTCAAGGGCGCCGCGGGGGTTGCCGATCCGTACCGAGGGCACCGGACCCGACACCGACACCGACACCGACACCGACACCGACACCGACACCGACAAGGCTTCCCATGCAGATCACGGCTTCGCAGAAGATCACCACCTTCCTCATGTTCCAAGGCAACGCCGAGGAGGCGATGACCTTCTACCTGTCCCTGTTCGACGACGCGTCCGTCGTCGACGTCAACCGCTACGGCGCCGGCGGCGCCGGGCCTGAGGGCACCGTCGAGCACGCCACGTTCGCGCTCGCCGGCCAGGAATTCATGTGCATCGACAGCGCGGTCAAGCACGCCTTCACGTTCACCCCCGCGATGTCCCTCTTCGTGCAGTGCCGGGACGAACCCGAACTCGACCGCCTCTACACCGCCCTTTCCGAGGGCGGCAGCGAGCTCATGCCCCTCGGCACCTACGGTTTCAGCGCCAAGTTCGGCTGGGTCAACGACCGCTTCGGCGTCTCCTGGCAGCTCAACCTGCCGGCCTGACGGATCCGCGTGCCCTGCGGCCCGGCGTCCGTCCGGTGCCGCCGCCCCGGCGATTAAGGTGGCGTTCATGACCATCACGCCGTCGCTGGAACCCCCGGTCTTCCATGCGGACATCCGCACGCAGTTCGAGGCGTTCCTGGACGAGTACCGGGCGGCCCTGCGCGCCACGCTGGACGGGTTGACGGAGGAGCAGGCCCGGCGGCGGCTGGTGCCCTCCAAGACCACGCTGCTCGGGCTCGTCAAGCACGCGACGTTCGTCGAGAAGGTGTGGTTCGACGAGGCGGTCACCGGGCGGTCGCGGGCCGAGATCGGGATCCCGGAGTCCGCCGAGGACTCGTTCGACCTCGACGACGGGGACACGATCGCCTCGATCCGGTCGGCCCACGAGGAAGCCTGCGCGGCGTCCCGCAGGGCCACCGCGGACCTGTCGCCGGACGACGTCCTCCCCGGCAACCGCCGCGGCCCGCTCCCGCTGCGCTGGGTCTACCTGCACGTCCTCCGCGAGTTCACCCAGCACTGCGGCCATGCGGACATCCTCCGCGAGCAGGTCCTCGCGGACCCGGCGCCGCCGGAAGGCAGTTGACCGACGGCGACGACGGCGATTTCCGTATTGCGCCGTCCGCAGGCGCGGACACGACCGCGATCGGGTGACAATCCCCGCGTCCCGGGCTCCTTGCCGGTAGCTGTGCCCCACGGCACATGCCCTACCAAGGAGTCCCCATGGTCCTTCGCCTCCGCCGACCGTCCCCCGGCACGCCCCGTCCCGCGACCCGCCGCCTGCGCGCCGCCGCCGCGCTCTGCACCGCCGCGGCAATCGCGCTCACCACGGGTGCGGCCGCGCCCGCCGCGCCCGCCCGCGCCGCGGACTGCCTGGCCGTCGGCGACACCTACCTCGCGTTCAGTGAAGTCACCGGCTCCGGCTGGTTCGTCAACGGGTGCAGCGGTCGCGCCGACGTGACCGTCCAGCGCGGCCACTGGTGGGGCTGGGAGAACATGGCCACCCAGCCCGTCGTCGGGGCCGGCGGCTCCGCGGTGGTGCGCTACAACTGCGCGGGCAGCGGCGAATACGAGTACCGGACCGTCATCAACGGCCAACGTGCTGACGGCAGCGCGGAGTTCCACGAGTCGAACCACATCACCGTCACCTGCTGACGGGGTTTCCCGCCAGGGCGGCGCGACAAGGCCTCACGCGGGTTCTCCCGCGAGGGGCTCCTGCGTGGATCCGGCCGCGTCGCTCTGGCCGGGGACCCGGGCCGCCGGGCCGCCGTCCAGTCGGCCCGCCCCCGCGTATACCCGGGCGAAGGCCTCCGCCTCCGGGCCCGGGGCCGCCAGGCGGGCGATCCGCTGACGGCGCAGCCGCAGGGTGAACGCGGTGGCGGCGTCCGGCGGAAGGTGCAGCAGGTCGAGCAGCCGGTCGGAGAACTCCTGGGCTGCCCAGGATGCTTCGCGGCGGCGCCGTTCGTAGCCCGCGAGGCCGTCCGCGTCGCCGTCGCGATAGCGGCGTACCAGGCAGTCGGCAAGGTCGGCGACGTCGGCCACCGCGGAGTTCATGCCCTTGGGCCCGGCCGGCGTCAGTACGCGCGCGGCATCGCCGGCCAGGAACAGCCGGTCGGCGCACAGTCGTTCCCGCACGCGTCCACGCAGCCGCAGCATCGAGGACTCGACGACCGCGCCCAGCCGCGGGTCCTCGGCAGCCACACCGAGCCGCACCAGGAGTTGCTCGGTGATGCGGGTCTCGGGCCACGCGGCCGAGTCCGCGTCGGCGGGCACCTGGAGGTAGCAGCGCGCGAGGCGGGGCGTGCGCGGCATCATCCCGGCGAACCCGGCCTCGTGGAGGGCGTAGCGGACGCCGTCCACGGGGCGGTCGACCTCCGCGAGAACCGTCAACCAGTCGTAGGGGTACCGGCGTTCGACAACCGAACCGGCGGGGAAGGCACGGGCGACCAGGCTGTCCGGCCCGTCGCAGCCGACGACGTACTCTGCCTCCCGCACCCGGTCCGCACCGTGCACGCGCAGCCGTTCGCCCGCGGTCTCCACGGCGAGCGCCGGAGTCCCGAACCGCACCGCGCCGCCGACCGCTTCGAGCGAGGCGATCAGGTCGCGCACCAGGAACTGCTGCGGATAGACGCGGTGGCCCGCGCCGCCGGACAGTTCCCCGTACGGCACCCGGAAGCGTTCGCCGAGGACCCGGAATTCGCACCAGTCGTGCCGTCCGGCCGCGGCCAGCAGCCCGTCCGCCAGTCCGTGCTCGCGCAGGTACTCCACCACCCGGTGCTCGACGAGCCCCGCGCGGGCCTGCGTCTCCACCTCGGCCCGGCTGCGCCGTTCCAGCACCTCGACCGGCACACCCGCCCGGTGCAGCACGTTGGCCAGCACCAGCCCGGCGGGCCCGGCGCCGACGACGACCACCGGGAAGCCGGTCACCGGGCGCCCCCGACGGCCGGTGCCGGGCGCAGGTCCGCGGGGACCACCGCCGGGTTGTACAGCTCGGCGAGGACGGCGAACGGCCGCGTGCCGTGCCACATCACATACGTCTTGTACGCCGCGGCCCGCTCGTCCCACCGTTGCCGGCCGACGGCGACGAGCGTCCGGCGGATGCCGATGCCGACGTCGCGCAATGCCGCGCCGAGCGGAGCGGACGGGTCGCCGAAGCAGCGTTCGACGTCCGCGGAGAGGCCGGACCGGGCCACCACCAGGTTCCGGGACAGCTCCTCCGCCATCGGCGACGCCAATACCGAGCGGCGCACCACCAGCGTCTCGTCGGCGTCCGCATCGAGCAACTCGCCTGCTCCCGGAGGTGCTTCCGCCGACCGGACGTACCGGTGGTCGGCTTGGCGGACCGCGACCGGGCCGCCGACCCACGCCTCCAGCAGGCTCGTCGTCAGCCCGTCGCCGCCGAGCAGCAGCCGGGTTGCCGCGGAGGCGAACCGGCCGATCCCCGCCGACACCTCCGACGGTTCCCCGGCGGCGGTATCGCCGGGGAGCAGATCGGGGAAGACGACAGCGCGCGGGAGGACGGCAGGCATGGCACCTCGGGGGACGCGGACGAGCAGGGCACATGAGTCGCGGACGGACCACCGGCACCACAACGCCGGGGCCGCCCGCACGCGGCGAACCTAACAGCCGGTTCGTCAGGTTTTGCGTGACTGAACGTTTCTCCGCGTCGGGGGTCACCCACATAGCCGCAAGGCCGATGTCGGACCCCGCCGCTATCGTCCGGCGCGGCAGCCTTTGCTCTGCCGCGGAACGGCTCGTCCCCGCTCCCCCCTTCGGAGGACCACGTCCATGGACATCACCTTGCGCGACGTACACGACGACGACCTGGCGGTCTTCTTCACCCAGATGAAAGACCCCGAGGGCGTCCGCATGGCCGCCTTCACCGCCGCCGACCCGTCGGACCGCGCGTGGTTCGACGCGCACAGGCCCGCGGCGCGGAGATCGACGAAGTCGTGCTGACGCTCTCCGTTTGACCACCGCCGGATCGGATCTTGAACCCTGCACCCGTCCGCGCCAGCATGCCTGACGAACCATCAGATCAGTTCGTCGCGGAGGCCGGACCCATGCTCATCGACCCGACCATCACCTGGCGCCTTGCGGAGACCCGCCTGGCCGCCGAACCCGACCCGCGGCGCCGCGGCATCCTCACCACGATGATCGCCCACATGCGCGCCGAGGCCGCGGCGGACGTCGACGCCATCATGGCGACCGTCTCCCCGCACGCCTCGTACCGCAACCTCGGCGCGAGCCCGGTCGACCGTGCCCCGAAGAACCCGGCCGAGATCCGCGCCTTCTACCAGCGCCTCGCCGACGGCGACTGCTACCGCCAGGCCCTCGACGTGGACACCATCACCCTCGACATCGACACCGCGTTCATCCAGGGACACATGCGCATGGCCTACCCCGGCCGCATCGTCGCCGCGATGGGCCGCAAGGTCGACGACCCGGACGCGCACTACCTGTACGAGTCGCGCATGGCCATCTTCTGGGCGTTCGACGCCGACGGCCTGGTCAGCGCCGAGGACACCTACCCCACCGGCGACGGCCTCGCGGGCCTGCGCAAGCTCGCGGCGGACGAGATCCCGCCGGCGCCTTCCGCGGTGTACCTGACGGCGAGCTAGCCCCTCGGATATGTGTCGGACCGAGCCGGGAATACCACCCCCTCCCTAATGGTTGTAGCAACCTAAAACCATTAGGGAAGGGACCCGTCATGACCGGCCGCTACGCCCGGATCGCCTTCACCCCCGACGTGCAGCGCCACCAGGAACGGCACGGCAGCCGCGGCCCGTACGCGCGCATGGCGGAGGCGGCGGCACCGGTCCCGGACCCGATCGGGCCGGACGAGGCGCACTTCGTCGGCGAGCGCGACAGCTTCTACATGGCCACCGTGAGCGAGACGGGTTGGCCGTACATCCAGCACCGCGGCGGACCCGAGGGCTTCCTCAAGGTCCTGGACCCGCACACGCTGGCGTTCGCCGACTTCCGCGGCAACCGGCAGTACATCAGCCGCGGCAACCTCGACCACGACGACCGCGTGGCGCTGTTCCTCATGGACTACGCCAACGCCGCCCGCATGAAGGTGTTCGGCCGCGCCAGGGTCGTGGAGGCGGCGGACGACCCCGATCTGATGTCCCGGCTCGCCATGCCCGGCTACCCGGCCAAGGTCGAACGCGCCGTGCTCATCGATGTCGAGGCCTACGACTGGAACTGCCGCCAGCACATCCCGCAGCTCCTCCCGCGCGACGCCGTGGAGTACACCATCCGCAAGCTGCACGACCGGGTGACGGAACTGGAGGCACGGAACGGCGAGTTGACGGCCCAGGTCACGGAACTCCGGCGGGGCGGCGGTCGGCCGACCGGGTGAACCGACGCCCGGGCCGCGTTCCGGCGAATGGTGGACATCGCCAGCGAAACGGTTGGCGGGAACGTTCTCGCACCCCTCGCGCCCTCTACGGTGTGTGCGCCGGCAATCGCCGGACAGTCCCCGCACGCCGGAAGGCCCCCATGCCCACGTACCTGCGCCGGTCGATCGCGGCCGCCGCCGCCTCGATCGCCCTCGTCGTCACCCTGCCGCACGCGGCGAGCGCCGCCACCGGCGAGTTCCGCTACACGTACTACGACGACTTCGGGAACCGCGCCGCCGGCGTCCTGGTCGACCCCGACAGCCGCGGCTGCGTGACGCTGCCCGAGGTCGCCGACCCCGACACCACCGAACCCGCCTTCGCCCCGCAGAACTTCACCGACAGCACGGTCACCATGTTCACCGGCCCGGACTGCGACGGCGACTACTACAGCCTCCGCCCGGGCGGCAGGGCGAGCGACCGCCTCAAGCTGCGCTCGGCCGTCTTCAGCTGACGGGCGGCAGCGCGGGCCCGGCGTCTCGGGGCGCCGGGACCGCGGCCCGTCACTGCGGCGAGAGCCCGCAGTTCGCCCCGACCCACTGCAGGATGTCCTGCATCGCGATACCGAAGCCGGTGATGTCGCTCATGGCGGTCCCGGCCTGGATCTCGTGCAGGCCTTGGTCGACCTTGTCGACGTCGGGCTTGACCCCGGCGGGCGCTTCGCCGTCCAGGTGGTCCCAGGTGGCCACGTCCTTGGCCGTCGGAGGGCCGGAGCCGTTCTGCTGGTCGGCCAAGGGCGGCAGGACGTCCTTGCAGAATGCGGACGAACCTCCGGCCGACCCCCCGGACTTCGACGCCTCGGACGTCTTCGCCGTGGGCGCGCCCGCGACGCCCGGCGCCGACCCGCCCCCTCCCGGCGCAGCCGCTCCCCCGGATGTCCCGCCGCTCGCCCCCGCGGCGGCCGACGCCGACGGCACGCCGCTCCTCGTCGCCGAGGCGTTGCCGTCCGACCCGGAATCCGAGCACCCGGCCACCAAAGCAATCCCCATGGCCATCAGGGCCGTTGCGCTACGCACTCGCCGCATCCACGACACCCCCACTCGCGCATCCCCTACCCGCCGCCGAGGGTACGCGCGATTCCCCCACCACAACGCACCCTTGACCCAACCCTGACCTCCACCTGGCCCCGCCCCGACGTGGCAGCGGGCGCTGCGGTACCGGCCTTCCGGACGCCGGGGGTGAACCCGGTCGACCTGCTCGGCCATTCCGCGGGCACGCTCACCACGCACGAGTACGCGGCCCGCTTCCCCGACCGCGTCCGCCGGCTCGTCCACCGCCGCCGACGTGCCCGCGTGGCTCGCCTGCCTAGCCGCGGCATGCGCGCCCATCCTCGTCGTCTCCGGTCACGCCGACGGCAGGGTCGGCACCACCCCGGCCCGCCTGGTCACGACGGACCCCTCGGGGCGCCGGCCCCGGACCGAGGAACCGCGGCGCTTCCGGTCCGTCGTCGACCGCTTCCTCGACGCCGCCGAGTAGCCGTCGCCCCAGGGCGGGCCGATCGGGCACCCGATCCGACGCGGCGGCCCCTCCGGCGGCGCGCCGCTCCCGGCCATGATCGTTCGCGCGGTTACCGTCGGCCCCATGCGCGGTGTGCTTCGAGGCTGGCTGCCCTGCCTGCTCGGCGGGACGGTGTTTGCGGTGTGCATGATCGGGACGACGTTGCCGACGCCGTTGTACGGCCTCTACCGGGAGAAGTTCGGGTTCTCCGAGCTGACCGTCACCGTGGTCTTCGCGGTGTACGCCGCCGGGGTCATCGCCATGCTGCTGCTCGCGGGCAATGCCTCGGATGCCGTCGGCCGGCGGCCCGTGCTGCTGTGGGGCCTCGGCTTCGCCGCCGCGAGTGCCGGGTGCTTCCTCGGGGCGAATGCGCTGGGCTGGCTGTACGCGGGGCGGCTGCTGTCGGGCCTGTCCGCCGGGCTGTTCACCGGGGCCGCGTCCGCCTACGTGATCGAGCTGGCGCCGCGCGGCAGCTCCGCCGCGACGCTGGTGGCGACCGCCGCCACGATGGGCGGCCTGGGGTGCGGGCCGCTGCTGGCCGGGGTGCTCGCGCAGTACGCCGATTGGCCGCTGTACCTCCCGTTCGCCGTCCACGTCGCCCTGCTGGCCTGTTCGGCGCTGGTCCTGCTCGGGCTGCCGGAGACCGTGCGGGACCGGCGTCCGCTGCGGACCGTGCGGCCCCGGCGGCCGAGTCTGCCGCCGTCGGTGCGGGCGGTGTTCGGGCCCGCGGCGCTGGCGTCCTTCGCCGGGTTCGCGCTGCTCGGCGTGTTCACGTCGGTCTCTCCGGCGTTCCTGAGCGAGTCGCTGGACGTGCACAACCTGGCGCTCGTCGGCCTGCTCGTCGCCCTGGCGTTCTTCGCATCGACCGCCGGGCAGTGGGCGGCCGGCCCGATCGGCCTCGCCCGGTCGCTGCCGGTGGGCTGCGCCGTGCTGCTCGTCGGCCTGGCCTTGCTGGCCGGGGCGCTGCACTGGGACCTGCTGGCGCTGATGGTGCTGAGCGCGCTGATCGGCGGGACGGGGCAAGGCATGTCCTTCCGCGGCGCGCTGTCCGCGGTGGCCGGCGCCGCGGACCCGGAGCACCGGGCGGCGGTGATCTCCGCCCTGTTCGTGGTGGCCTATCTGGGGATCTCGGTCCCGGTCATCGGCGTCGGCCTGCTGGTGTCGCCGATCGGACTGGAGAGCGCCGGGCTGGTGTTCATCGCGTGCATGGTGCTGCTGGTGGCGGTCGCGGGCCTCTACCTGGTCCGGCATCCGGTGGCCGCGCCCGCGGCCGAGCGGCCCGACCGGGTCGGCAGCGGCGAGCGCTGAGCGCGCGTCAGGCGGACTGGGCGGACACCCGCCCCTCCTTCACCGCGTCCAGCAACGCCTGGTGGTCGCGCTCGTTGCGGTCGGCGTACGCTTCCGCGAAGTCCGCCAGCGCCCGGTCGAACACGTCGCTGCGGCCGAGGTAGGCGCCGATGGCGATGGGGTCACCCGAACGGGCGTGCGCACGGGCGAGCGTGGCACCGCAGAGTTCGCCGAAGAGCCGCAGACCGCGCGGCACCATGAGGGACGGCTCGGCGATGCCCTTCCAGTCGCGCAATTGGCGTACGTAGAAGTCGCGTTGCACGCCGTCGGGGGCGTTCACGCGTTCCCAGCCGAGGAAGATGTCGCTGGCGGCCTGCATGAGCCGCTGGCCGGCGACCACGCGTTCGCCTTGGGTGGCGAAGCCGGTCGCGCCGGCGTGCTCGGCCAGCACGGACTCGTCGGCTTCCTTGGCCTGGAGGAACAGCGGGTCCTCGCCGTCCCGGCCGAGCAGCAGGATGATCCAGCAGCGGGTGCCGACGCTGCCGACACCGACCACCTTGCGGGCCATGTCGACGAGCCGGAACTGTTCGAGCAGGTGGCGGCGGTCGGTCTGGAGGCTGTGCGAGTAGCGCGTGATCAGCTCGGTGAGCATCTTCTGGAGCGCGGCGCCTTCGAGGCCCGGCAGGAGGTCCTCGATCCGCTCGACCACCGGCGGGGACGAGGTGATGCGGCGTTCGCCGTCCACCACTTCGGTGAGCTTCTCGAACGCCTGGAGGCTGTCGCGCTTGCGGGCCTTCGCGAGCGACTCGGCGAGCTGCTTGCGGCCGCGTTTGTGGAGCCGGCCGTCGGCGACGGCCTGGACCTGCTCGGCGTCGGCCTTGGCGTACCAGATGTCGAGGTTCCGCATGCCGGCAAACGTGCGCATGCGCTCGCGGTAGGAGCGGACGGTCGCCTGGACGATCCGGGCGCGCTCCTTGTCCGTGAAGCCGTTCTCCCGCGACGCGATGACCATGCTGGCGGCGAGCCGTTTGACGTCCCACTCCCACGGGCCGGGCAGGGTCTCGTCGAAGTCGTTGATGTCGAAGAGCAGGTGCCGCTCGGGAGACGCCAGCAGGCGGAAGTTGAGCAGGTGCGCATCGCCGCAGAGCTGGGTGCGGAGCCCGGAGACCGGGGTGCCGGCCAGGTCGCGCGCCATGATCGCGGCGGCGCCGCGGTAGAAGCGGAACGGCGACTCGGACATCCGGCCGTACCGGATCGGCACCAGCTCCGGCACCCGGCTGTCGGACTGCTTCTCGATGACGTCCACGGGGTCGAACCGGTCCGGCCCCGGCTCGAACACGGCGTGGCTCGCCCGCGGTGCGGCTTTGCGCGCCGCTTTCCCGCGCTCGGCCCGCTTGCGCGGGGACAGCCAGGGCCCGGTCTTCGGAGACTTGAGGGGCTTCCGGGCCATGGCGGGGCCTCCTGGGGTGCGGCGGGTGTTCGCGTGGGTCCTGCGGCGGGTGCGCGTCAGCGCCTCACCGGGAGACCCGGAAAGGTTCCATGACTTTTTATGACGTTACGCCGGGTTCTTCTGGTGCGCCTGGGGTGGCGGTGGGGTGGCGGCCGGGTGGCGGTGCGGCCTGGCGGTTCACGCGCCGCGGATACCCCCGGTTCGTATTCGGCGCTTCGTGGTTGCGGAGGGTGAACTCCGGGCAACACGACGCTGCGTACAGGTGCTCCTGCCCGCCGTGTCCCGGTGCCGTCGTGGCGGCGCACGCGAGCCTGCCCCCCAGGTGCGACGGCGCGGGCCGGGAGCGCAGGCACACGGGGAGGAACACGCATGTCCGGAAACAACCCCCTGGAATCCACGCGCGTCGCGCGTGCCCCGGAAGAGGAGGTGAAACCCCCGCCGGGCCCGTCCCCCACCGTCCACATCCGCTGCTTCGGCGGGTTCGTGCTGACCGTCGACGGCCGGGAGCCGGACTGGGACTCGGTCCGGCCCAAAGCCCGCGCGGTGCTGCGGCTGCTGTCGGTGCGCGCGGGGCACTGGCTGCACCGGGACCGGCTGGTGGAGACGTTCTGGCCGGGGCTCACGGGGTCGGCCGCGATCCACAACCTGCAGGTGACGGTGTCGAGCCTGCGTGGCGTCCTGGAACCGGAACGGGTGGGCGGCGAGGCGCGGGTGGTGGTGCGCCAGGGCCTGTCGTACCGTCTGCGGCTGCCGCGCGGCGGCACGTGCGACGTCGCCGACTTCGAACGCGAGGTCCGCGAGGCCCGCGCCGCCCGGCGGCTGGGCCGGTGGCAGGAAGCCACCGACGCCCTGTGCGGAGCCCGCGACGCGTACACCGGCCCGCTGCTGCCGGAGGAGGGCGCCTCGGACTGGGTCGTCCCGGAACGCGAACGCCTCGGCCAACAGGCCGCGTGGGCCACCGGCACGCTCGCCGAACTCCGCCTCCGCCAAGGGCGCCTGGGCGATGCCGTGGAGACGGCCGAACGCTGTCTGGAAATCGACCCGTTCCGCGACTCGGCGTGGGACACCCTGATCCGGGCACGGGAGCGCTCCGGACAGCGGGCGGCCGCGGTACGGGACCGGCGGAGATACGGGGAGATGCTGGCGTCGCTGGGGGTGGAGCCGGGGAGGGGGAGACACTCGGCTTGAGGGGATCCCCGCTTGGCGGGGGTCGAGTGGGTCGAGTCGGTCGCGCGCGGTGTCCGGGTCGGGGTCAGCGGCCGCGGAAGAACTCGACTTCGGCGATGGCGGGGGGCTGGTCGGTCGGGGCGTAGACGCTGTCGATGCGGATGCGTACTTCGCGGACGTCGGTGTGGCGGAGGTCGAAGGTCTGCGGTCCGGGTTGGTCGCGCAGGCGGATCGCGACGTCGCTCTCCCTGCCGTCGGCGCCCACGACACGGAACGTGAGTCGCTCGGGGCGGCCGTGGGCCAGGAAGTCCTCGGGCTTGCCGGACGTCCCCGGCGACACGATGACCTTGAGCAGCCGGACCGGGTGGTCGAACGTCGCGACGAGTTCGGCACCCGGTCCGGGCTCGCCCGGCGCCCACGCGCGGTTGCTCACCCCGTCGAACGCGGCCGCCGCGGGCATCCCCGGCGCCTCGCTCGACGCGCTCTTGCCGGTCGGGGGCGCGGCTTCGGGGTCGGTGGTGTGGTCGCGGACGAAGTCGAACGCGCCGCCGTAGAGCGGCCGCCCGAACCACAGCGCGGCGAGCAGCGCGGCCACGAGCAGTGGCGCGACGACCCGGCGGCGGCGCCGCGCCCGCACGCGAGGCCGCTCGCCGGCCAGGCGCGGCTCCGCGGGAGCCGCGCCGAAGAGCCGCTTCCACCAAGGCGTCGGCGGTGGCGGGGTGGGGGCTTGCCGGGGCGCGGGGGCGGCCAAGGGCTGTCCGCACCGCACGCACAACGTGCGCTCGCGTGCGTTGTCGACCCCGCAGGACCGGCACCGGCTGCCGCCGCGAACGACCGCGTCCACGGCCCGCCCCGGCTCACTGCCGGCGGGCCCCACGTACGGTTCCGCCTCCCGCTCCCCCGGCCGCCGCAACTGCGCCCCGGCGAGCCCGGCGGAGGTCGCGTCGGAGGAGGGGATGGAGGGAGGCGCGATGGGACGGGGCGGGGCAGCGGGCGGAGGCGCGGACGTCGGACGTGAGGAGGAGGGCGGCCGCGACGCACGGCCGGGACGGGCAGGGGAGGAGGCGGAGGAGGCCGGGTCCCGGTCGATGCTGACGCCGGGACGCGGGGTGGCGGGGTCGGGCGGGTCGGGGGTGGGAGGTAGGGGGGAAGCGCCGAAAGGCCCGGGTTCCTGGGCATTGCCGGCGCCGGGACGGGAGTTCGCGGAACCGGGCGGGTTGCCGCCCGGGGACGCGGAGCCGGAGGCAGGGTGAGGGGGCTCGGCTTCACGGGCGACACCGGGCCGAGGGCTGCGCGCGTCGAGCGGGTCGCGTTCGGAGGCGACTTCGAGCGCGGAAGCGCCCGAACCGGGCTCGGGCGCAGCAGCCCCGGGCCGCGACGACACAGCCTCGCGGCCACCGCCCCCCGCAGGCCGATCGCCACCGCGGTTGTCGCCCGCGACTCCCCCACCCACGCGATCCGGCGGCGGGAACCGGGCAAATACCGGCCCAGCCGGCGGTGGTGGTTGCTCCGTCCCGCCGCGTCCCTCGGCGGGCGGCGCGCTCGACGGGCGCGGCGGCACGTCCTGCCGAGCCGGGTCCGGCCCCGGTGCCGAAGCCGGCCGTCCGGCGGCCGCACCACCCGGCGCCGCACGCTCGTCGGAACCGTCCGCTTCCCCCTCCCGCACCCGCGTCCCCGGCACCGGCGTGTCCGGCACGTGCGCGAACCCCGGCAGTGTCTCGTCCCACGCCAGGAACTCCCCGCAGCCCGCGCAAAACTGGGCCTCCGCCCCGTTCTCCCGCCCGCACTCCGGACACGCCCTCATGACGCCTCGATCTCCAACGTGAACCCCACGTGCGCCGGAATCTCCGCCGTGATCAGCCGCTCCAACCGCCCCCGGTCCACCGCCGCCGGGTCGGGCACCCGCAGTTCGATCCGCACCCACGGCCGCGCCTCGCCGGGCAGCGACTCGCCCGGGTCCGTGGACCACTTGGTGCCGCCCGTCTCCGTCAACTCCGGCACTACGCCAGTCTCCACCCGCACCACCTCGGCCAACGCCCGTGCAGTTCCGCGGCGTTGGTGGCGGGCCACCGCATCGGCAACCACCGCGCGGCGTTGGGCGAGCGGCCGGTCCGCGTCCGCCTCCACGGCGACCCACCGCGCCACCCATGCCAGCAAGTCCTCCGGTGCGGTGCGCGGATCCAGGTGCGCCGGGAGGTTGTCGAGGGTCAGCAGGACCGGCGCCAACACCTCGTCGAGACCCGCCAGGAAGCCCTCCAGGAACGGGTGGCCCAGGTACACCCCCGGCAGCCGGTACACCAGCGGATGGGCGGTGGGCAGCCCCTCGACCGTCCCGCGCATCTCATGCCCCCCTGACGCGCAGCTGGTGGCCGTGCGAGAACACCAGGGCGTGGGGACGCAGTTCGATCCGGCTCACGGCCTCCGTGCGGCGTTCGCCGGTGACCGGGTCGGCCGCGAACAGCCGGACGTCCTGGACGAGGTCGACCCCGGGCACGCTCTGCAGCACCGCGTACACCTCGCCTGCCTGCACCGGCCGCCCGAACGGCCACCCCTCCCCCGCCGGTCCGCCGGTCACCGGGTTGAAGTAGCGGTACAGCGCGGCAAGGCCCAGCGCGCGGAGCCGGTCGTCGACCGCGCCGGGTGTCGCCTGCACGGTGGCGACCACGGTGACACCCTGGTAATACGGCGGCTGCACCACCAACCGCGCTCCCACCGGCCGCCGTTCCTCCAGGTGCGCGGCGATCTGCCGGAGCGTCGGCTCGGGGGGCACCAGGTCGGCGAAGCGCAGGCGGCCCGTCCCGTCGTCGGGGGCCGCGGGGATCACCAGCAGCCGCACCCCGCCCGCCTGCGCCGCGTCGTCGCCGACGGGGACACAGAGCACCCGGGCGATGTCCGGGGCCGCCTGGCGGGCGATCTGCTCGTAGTCGTGCGGGACGACCGCGCGGTGCAGGGTCCGCAGCGTCATCGGGCCCCGGATCTTGGCGTTCTCGATCGTCTCGGCGTCGACGCCGCCGAGGGCGGGCGACCGGTTCTCGACGCGGGACACGAACGGGATGGACGTCCGCATCACCCGGATCGCCCCGACCGCGACGTTGCCGCGTCGTCCGCCGCCTGTGCGGTAGCCGCGGACCCGGATCGGGCTGCCCTTCGGCGGCACCGCGCCGTACTGCCGCACGCTGCCGTCCGCTTCGCGCACCGCGGGGCCGAGCTCGATGCGGCCGGTGCCCGGGGTGAGGGTGAAGTGCCGGTCGCCGGGTCCGGAGTGGGCGAAGTCGTCGACGCGTTGCCAGGCCGTCCAGCCCGCGCCGTCGGCCACGTCGACGACGAGCGGCTCGTCGCCGGGCACCACGGGGGGCCGGGCAACCTCGAAGTACTGGCCGGGCACGCCCTCCGACAGGCCGAGCACTTCCTCCTCGACCGTCTCGGCGTGCACCGCGTCGACGGAGCCGCCGATGGTGAACGCGACGAGTTCGCGGACCGTCGGGGACGCCGTGTAGACCGGCTGCCCCGGCACCGCCTCGACCAGGCGGCACCGCAGCCAACCCGCCGCGGTCCGCGCCACCGACGAGACCGCGTGCGCGGCCGGCAGGTGCAGGATGACCTCGCCGGGCCGGTTGAAGCCGCCGGTGGTGTCCGCCTCGACCTCGCATTCCGCCCACGCGGCGCCGTCCCACGCCTCCCACACGAACGGCGGCCGCCGCGGGTCGACGCCGACGCCCTCGACCCGGCAGTCGAGGCGGAGTGCCACGACGCAGGCCGGCACGGCGCTCGACAGGCCGACGTACAGCGCGTCCCCGGGCGCGGGTGTGCTGCCGAAGCACGGCACGTCGCGGGCGAGCGCGAGTTCGTCGGTGCGGTCCACATCGGTGCCGGACGCGGTCCGCGTCGCCAGGTGCGCCAACGAGCACGGCACCACGGCGAGGTCGCCGACGGTGGTGAAGACGACGGCCTCGTCGGTCTCGGTCCGGACCGTCGCGACCTCGGTGCCGGCCCGCACCGTGACGGTCTCCGGCTGCGGGGCGGACAGCCGGAAGGTCGCCTTGGTACGGGCTGCGGTCGGCGGGTGCAGGCGAACGCCGATCAGGTCGAGGAATGCCAGGTAGTTCTTGTCCGGCACCCGGTTGAGCCGGTACAGCAGTTCGTCGACCATCCCGGCGAACGCCTCGATCAGCGTGACCCCGGGGTCGGACACGTTGTGGTCCGTCCACTCCGGGCACCGGCGCTGCACCAGGCGTTTCGCGTCGTCGACGAGGCCTTGGAAGCGGCGGTCGTCCAGGTTGGGCGCGGGCAGGTTCACAGCCCCTCCTCGTGCCGGGGGATCACATAGAAGGGGAAGACCAGGTTGCGCGGATCGTTCGTGCCGCGGATGGCGTAGCGGATGTCGATGTAGAGGACTCCGTCGTCGACGGCGTCGAAGCGTACGGACACTTCGGCGACGTCGATGCGCGGCTCCCAGCGCTCCAGTGCCAGCCGTACCTCGTAGGCGAGTTGCCCGGCGGTGCCGACGTCGGCGGGGGCGAACACGTAGTCGTGGACGGCGCATCCGAACTCCGGGCGCATCGGCCGTTCGCCGGGTGCGGTGCCGAGGATCAGCCGGATCGCCTCCTCGATCTCGCGTTCGCCGCGCGCCAGCGCGACCCGGCCGGTGGCGTCGGTGTGCGGCGGGAACGCCCACCCCGCACCGATGAATTGGGTCCCCATGCGGTCACCTTCCGCCGATCCGCACGCTCGGGCATCCGGAGACGACCGCCGCGCCGCACCCGGCGATATCGCCCACGCGGGCGGCGGGGCGTCCGCCGATGAGCACCGTCGGGCAGCCGGGCGGCAGCAGCGTCGACGGCGGGTGCATGCCCGAGCATGCGTGTGTGGTCCCGACGGTGGCGGCGGGCCGTCCGCCGATCAGGACGGTCGGGACGCCGGGCGGGCCGACCGCGCCCGGGTGTCCGGTCGGGTCGCCGACTCGTGCGGCGGCTGGCATGGCGTTCCGTCCCCTCAGTTGATCGTGACGAGTCCGGCGTTGATGGCGCACGTGGCGCCGCCCTGGATCTCGGTACGGCTGGTCCCGTGCAGCCCGAGCTGCGCGCCTTGCACGTCGAGCGCGCCGGTGGTGGTAACCGCGAGGCGCCCGTTGCCGCCGTCGAGTTCGAGGCCGGACGCGGCGGTCAGCTTGACCGAGCTGCCGTGCAGTTCGAGGGCGCCTTGGCCCGCGTCGAGCTTGACGCCGTTCCCGGCGTCGATGGTGACCTGCTGCTCGGCCTTGATCTCCACAGTCCCGTCGCTGTGCACGGTGATCTTCGTGCCCTTGCGGTCCAGGTCGAGGGTGAGCTTGCCGTCGCCGGTGACCATCCGGACGCCTTGCGGGCCGTTGGCGGCGTCCAGCAGGTCGAGGCGGTTGCCGCTCGGCGAGCCGAAGGAACGGCGGTTCACAGCACCGCTCGTCCCGTCGACGGCCGGGGAATCGGGGGCTGTTCCGGGGGCGGAAGGCCCACCCGGCGGCGAGGCGGCGCCGCCCAACGGTGTCGCGGGCGAACTCCCGCCGCCTTTGCCGCTCTTCAGGGCGCCGAGCACGTACGGCCGGTCGAGATGCCCCTGTTCGAAGCCGACCAGCACCTCGTCGCCGACCTCGGGGTGGAACATCGCCGCGTCGCCGCCGGCCGACTGCGCGGTGCGGGCCCAGTCGCTCGCGTAATCCTCGGACAGCCACGGGAACTTCACCTTCACCCGGGTCAGCCCCGCCGGGTCCTGGGTGTCGGTGACCAGGCCGACGACCAATCCCGGCACGCGGTCGGGTGCGGCGGCCTTGGTGCCGGCGCCCTGGGTGAGGCCGAACAGCGAGCGTTCCTGGCGCCCGGAGACGGTGATCCACGTTTCGTAGCCGCGCACCGGGTCGAACACGTGCCGGGACGAGGTGACGGTGTAGCGGCCTTCGAACGGCTTTCCGACCCCGGCGAGCGTCACCGCCCCGCCGGCCCGGACCTCCGGATTGCCGCGGATCACCGCGTCCAGTTCGGCGAACGATCCGGCGATGCGCTCGGCGAGGGCCTTGGCGGCCTGGTCGACTTGTGCCTGTTCGGCGTACACGGTGTCGGTCACCACATAGTCGGCCTCGCCGAACGGCTGCGTGACCTCCGCAGCGCTGACGCCCAGGTCCAGGGTCGCGGCCTTGCCCGCTTCCGCGCGGCCGACCAGCGGCTGCTGCGTCTTGGCGTCCCAGCCACGGACTTCGACGAAGGTGACCTGTTCGGCGGCGCTGACCGAGGCCCGGCAGCGCACCAGGTTGTCGCCCAACTCCAGGACGAGCGGGTTCCGTTCCGCGCGCACCGAGGCGTCGGGGGCCTTGTCGGGTGCGGTAGGCCGGGTGACGTTGAGCTTGCCGTCGACGACGTACGCTTCCGCGCCCGCCTCGTCGGCCAGCGTTCGCAGGAACTCCCAGTCGGTGACGTTCGCTTGCGCCACGTGCGCGAGCACCGGCCCGGACACGTCGATGGTGCCCGCGGCCAGCCCGGCCCGGGTGGCCACGCGTGTACAGATGTCCGCCACGGTCATGTTCTGGTACCCGACGACGCGCCGCCCGCGGAACAGCCGGTGCGACTTGTCGAGCCCGCGGACCACGGTGAAGGTGCCCGTCCCGTCGACTTCCAGTTCCAGCGCGGTCACTTCGCCGACCAGCAGCGGCTTCGGCCCGCCCTGGCCGCCGGACTGGGCGAGCAGCCGCATCTCGGTGCCGATGCGGATGCCCGCCTTGTCGAGCAGCAGATGCGACGGGTCGCGGAAGCGCAGCACGAACAGGTCGGGCAGCGTTCGACTGTCGTCCACATAGCCCTCGACCAGGCTGTTCGCGAGATCCGCGGGCAGCGGACTGCCGCCGACCTCGACGACGAGGGACTTCGCGACGCTCTCGTGCGGCATCGGCTCACCACCCCCGCGCCGGGCCGCCGTCGGCGGATCGGCCCAGCCGGTCGGGGTCCGGCAGCATGATGTCGCGGCCGGCGACCAGCCGCATCGGGTCGTCGATGCCGTTGAGTTCGGCGATCGCGCGCCACGCGGCCGGATCGCCGTACTCGGCGTACGCGACCGCCTGCAGCGTGTCCCCCGACCGCAGCCGGTGCACGCGCTGCGCGGCCAGCGCACCCGACGTCGGGTTCTGCCCGGGCGTCTCGCCGCTGATCTCCTCGACCGACACCTGGCACACCGCCCGGATCGGCACCCCGGACGTCGTGAACAGCGTGTATTTGGCCTGCACTTGGCTCACATACGCGGGGAACCCGGTGAGCCCGCCCCAATGGAAGACCACCCACGGCGGCGACGCCTTCTTCTGCTGCCGTGTCTCCCCGGTCGGCACACAGCACGCGAACAACTGCTCGACGGCCTTGACCACGCTGTTGTCCTGCGTGTCGCTCGCGTCGAAGAACACTTCGAGCTTGAGCTTGCTCGGCTGCGGGCCCTGGTACTCCGGCGGACCCGCGCTCTTGGCGCCCTTCGCGGGCGTCCGCTTCCACGACGCGGCCTTGGTGAGCGTGAGTTCCTTCGGATTGAACTGGAAGTCGACGCGCCCGCACGGCGGTCCGGGCGTCAGACCGCCGCCGGTCGGCGGCGTGCGCAGCTCCAGGAACGCGTGCTCCAGCTTCGGCCGCGCACCACCTCCTCCGGCGCCCGCGGCGGGCCCGGTCCCGGCGGCGCTGAACGCGATCGGCGACGTCACGGCTCACGCTCCCATCACATAGCCGTGGTGCACGATCTCGATGGTCTCGATCGCGACCTTCGGCGAATCCGGGTTGAACGTCGGCCCGCTCCAGCGCACCGGGATGACCTCCAACAGGCCCCAGGTGGCCACCGTCTGCCCATCCCCGGTGCGGGCCTCGATGTGCGCGGTACGCCGCTTGAACCCGGTCGTCATGCTGGCGAACCACCGCGCGACCTTCTCGGTCTCACGCGTCAACGGGCGCGAGAGCTTGACCTTCGAGTACTTGAGCCGGGTCGGCAACTGCCAGACGTGGCCGTTGTTTCCGCCCTCCTCACGCTGTTCGAGGACGACTTCGCAGCCGAGGCCTTCGCAGGTGTTGAAGGAACCCAGCTCGATGCCGTCGATCGTGACGACGAAGCAGACACTGACCGCGGGGTCATCGGTGACGGACAAGGCGTCCCCCTCGGGCTTTCGGTACGGGCGGCGGCGGATGCGGCGGACGGGTCGCTGTCGATGTCGCGGTCAATGCCGGGTGTCGATGAGGAAGCCGGCGCGCTCGCGCTCCAAGCGCAGATCGGCACGCAGCATGCGGCTCAGAGGGGTGTAGAGGGCGCGGACCAGATCGTCGGTCACGGCGGGGGGTTTGTCAGGGTCCGGGCCTTGGGGGGGCGGTTGCTGCTCGGTGGGCTGCTCCGTCGGTTCGGCCGGTTCCCCGGGGGTGGTGGGGATCGCCGTCGAGGTCGGCTGGTCCGGGGTGACCTGATCCGAGACGGGGTCGGGTTCGATACCGGTCTCGCCTTCCTCCGCGCGTTGGAGGGGAAGGTCGAACACCACGGAGCCGTCGGCGGCCCGGTGCCCGAGACCGGCGGCCAGGGCGGTGTCGCCGGCCGTGGGACGGGCGGTGGCGGCGGAGCGTTGGAGCGTGGTGCCGGGCGCGGTTGCGTCGAGCGCGGGACCGACGACGGGGGCGCCCGACGACCCGCCCCGTTTTCCGTCCCACGCTGCGCCCTCGGCCGCGGTGCGCTGCACCGACGCCCGAAGGGCGGTTTCCGCGGGCTCCCAGCGCACCGGTACCGCCCGAGGGCCCGCATCGTCGGCGGGCTGGGTCACGCTGCCCGATTGCCCCACGCCGACACTCGACGGGACCTCTGCGCCGGAGTACAGCGGCAGACTGCGCCAGGCGAGCAACTGCGCCACCGGCAGGGGCGAGACGGGCGGGAGCAGCGGCGCGGGGAAGGCAAACGCGGAGGCGCCGGGCTCTGCCCCCGCGATCGCGTGCGGTCCGGACGACGATGCGGACGCTCCCGGGCCCGACGCGGCGCCTCGCGCCGCGGGCAGGCCCATCGACCGTTGGAGGTGTCCGCCGGAACCCGGCGATGCGGCCACGGCCCCCCGGGCTGCTCCCCCGGGCGCGGTCGGCATGCCTGCGGCACTCCGGCCGGAGCCGCCGGAGTCGGGTGAAGCCAAGCCGAGTCGCCCTGCGTCGCCGCGGGCCGATGTGGGGTCCACCGCCCGCTGAGCGGAGTCGGTGCCCGATCCCTCCGCGTCTCCCGAACCGCCGGACAACGGCGCCGCGCCGCCCAGGAGGGGCGCCACCGGCGGATCCGCGGATCCGCCGACGGCCGCGCCGGCATCCGCAACGCCGAGCGGGCCCACAGGGTACGGAGCGGCGTCGGCACCCGGCGCCGGAGCCTCCGGCCCCGTGCGGGCGGCTGCCGAGCGCTGTGCGGTCTGCGGCAGTTCGGACAGCGGGGCACCGAGTCCGAGCGTCGCCCCGGGTCCGGTGTGCGGGCCGGGCCGGAACGTCATCGACCCCGTGCCGCCCGCGCCACGTCCGCGCTGCACCGGCATGCCCGGCGGCGTGCGGTCGGCCGGGGGGTCGACGGCGACCGCGGCGTCTGCGGCCGAGGGGGGCCGGGGGGAGGTCCCGGCGTCCACGTGGCCGGGACCGGGCAGGCCCGGTAGCCCGGTGCCGTCCCTGCCGGCCGACGCTGCCTGCACCGACGGCCCCGAGCCGATCGCGTCTCCCCCGTCCGGCAGGTCGCCGTGGCCGCGCGGCGGCACATCGAACCCGCCCTCGGGCACCGGAGCGTGGGGGACATGCCACGAGGGCCCGGCGTCGACGTGCGCCGCCGCCACCATCGACTCCGGCGTCGCGCGCCGGAGCGGGATCGCCCGCGGCATCGGCATGTCGACGGGCGCGGGCGGCGCGGGGAAGGCAACGGCGCGCAGCACCGTGGGCGCCGCCGCGCCGCCGGAACCGGTGCCGGCGACCGACGCGCCCGGCGATTCCGAGCCGTCCGACGACGTCGCTCCACCCGTCGCAGCTCCGCCGCCCGCGGCCGACTCCGCAATGCCGTGCGCCAGGCCCGTCGGCGCAGCCGGATCCACCAGGTGCCCCAGCGGGGTCCCCAACGTGCTGTCCCGGCGCGTCGTCAACGTCCCCTGGAAGCCTGTCGGATCGATGGTCAGCGCGGCACCGGACAGCGTCCGCTGGAGCGGAGGCAGCTGCGGCCACGCGGGTGCTTCGCGGACCGGACCGGGGCCGTCGACCGCGGAAGTGTCCTCGGCGGCACCACTCGTGCTGCCCTCGGAACCGTCCGCGGCACCGTCGACAGCCCCGTCAGAAGCCCCGGCGCGCCCTCGCCACCACGACACCAACCCCATGCACCACACCTCCCCAACGGTCGGATCGCCCCCGCCGGAACAGCTCCGTTCCGGCGCCGTCGCTCGCGCGGCGTGGGCCACGGTGACGGGCGAGCGGACCTGTTCCACGTCCGACGCCGGTCGACAAGCACCTTGCCGTCGCCCGAGCACCGCCTACCCCGCGTTCAACCGCGCCACCTGCGCCACGTAAGCCAGCCGATCCGCATGCTCGAGATCCAGCAGGTCGTCCAGCGACCAGTGGAAGTGGTAGGCCAAGTACGCGACTTCCTCGTGGATCCGGTCCGCCGCGTACGTCACGATTCCCCCAGGCGGCCACCGGCGAGATCCACCACGAAGCCCTCCTGGCACGACGGACAGGTCACGGCCGCCCGCGTGTGCCCCTCCGCGTTGATCCGCCGGTAGAAGTCCTGCAGGAACGCCAGGTCCGACGCGAACAGGTCCTCGACGATCCCCGGATGGATCTCGTCGAGCGTCCCCAGCCGGGTCAGCACGCGCGAGATCAGCACCACCGACAGGTACGCCGGGTTCTCCCGCACCCGGTCGTCCCGCAGCGGCACGAGTTCGTCCCGCGCGGTGGCGAGCCGCATCGTGCCGCTGCGATGCACGACACCCCGGCCGTCGACGTACCCGCGCGGCAGCTCGAAGTCGAACTCGGTGCGCAGCGCCCGCGGCGGCCCCGCGGGCACCGGTGTCGGCGCCGTCGCCTCGTCCGGCGGCTCGCTTATGGGAACCGTCGCGCCGATCGTGCGGCGCACTACTCGACCTCCAGGCTTTCGTACGTGATCACCAGTTTCTCGGTGATCACCGACGTGTCTCCGGCCTTCAGGGTGCTGATCTCCAGGGACTTGGGCCATGCGTTGATCAGCTTGTAGCGCTTGATCGGCATGCCCTCGTAGTCGTAGACGATGATCGCGCCGTTGCGCCGCGCGCCGGTCATCCGGCCGAACCGCGAGTCCTTGACCCAGCGTTCGAAGCTGCTGTCCTCGGTCAGGCCGCGGCTCACGGTGACCTCGCCGGCCTTCGGCTTGCCGGGGAGCTTCTTGACCGCGTACTTGCCGTCGAACGTGTTCTGCTTCAGCTCGATGACGTCCTGCTCCATCTTCAGGCCGCTCACCTCGGTGATCTGCCTGATGAGCACGCTGTCGAACTCGAGGCCGAACGCGTGGCCTACCGAGCTGTCGAGATCGGGAAGTGGCATCCTGCTTCGCTCCTTCGGTTACTCGTCGATCCCGCCGGTACCGCCGGAGAGTTGCGCCAGGCGGAACACCACGAACTCGGCCGGCTTCACCGGGGCGATCCCGATCTCGCAGACGACCTGCCCGGCGTCGATGCTCTCCGGCGGGTTCGTTTCGCGGTCGCATTTGACGTAGAAGGCCTCGTCGGGAGTGAGGCCGAACAAGGCGCCCTTGCGCCACTCGTTGACCAGGAACGCGGAGATCGTGCGCCGCACGCGGGCCCACAGCGCGTCGTCGTTCGGCTCGAAGACCACCCACTGGGTGCCGGAGAGGATCGACTCCTCCAGGTAGTTGAACAGCCTTCGCACGTTCAGGTACCGCCACGCGGCGTCGCCGGACAGCGTGCGTGCGCCCCATACGCGAATGCCGCGCCCGGGGAAGGCACGTATGCAGTTGACGCCGATCGGGTTGAGCAGGTCGTGCTCACCCTTGGTGAGCGCGGTGGCCAGCGCGACCGCGCCGCGGACCACCTCGTTCGCGGGGGCCTTGTGCACGCCGCGTGTGTCGTCGTTGCGGGCCCACACACCGGCCATGTGGCCGCTGGGCGGGATCGTCACGTTGCGCCCGGTGGACGGGTCGAGGACCCGGATCCACGGGTAGTACAGCGCGGCGTACTTCGAGTCGAAGCCGGCGGTGTCGGTACGCCACGTCCTGAGCTGCTGCGGGCTCAGCGCGGGCGGCGGGTCGAGGATCGCGATGCGGTCGCCCATCAGCTCGCAGTGCGTGATGAGGGCCTGTTGGACGGCGGCCACCGTGTCCAGGTCGATCGCGCCGTTCTCGTAGGCGCTCATCAGGTCCGGGACGGCCACCATCGTGACCTCGTCGACGGCCTCCAGGCCGCTGAAGCCGGTGCGCTGATCCGCGTCGCCGACGTAGTCCTCGGCGGTCGGCGCGGCGAGCGCTCCGCCCGCGCCGGGCGGCGGGGCGAGGGCGACGGTCTGCGCGGCCGGACGCGCCGCCGCGGCACCGCGTGCGGCGGTCTCCTCGAGGTTCACGACCCGCGACCGCGCGTTCACCTGGGTGGCGGCGTTGTCCTTGCCTTTGCGCGCGGTGACGGCCGGATACGTCTCGACGGCCTCCCCGTCCCGACGCACCACGAGCCGGAACGCCTCCTGCGGCGGGCTCTCGCCCTCCGGGTCGCCGATCTCGACGGTGATGTCGCCGGTGACGCCGGGCAGCGCCCGGACCACATACGCGCCGAGCTGGGCTTGCGCCGTGGCCTCGACGGCGTCGGTGCCGTCGGCTGCGGACCGCGCGCCGATGCGGACGATGTAGCAGATCCCGCCCCCGTTGGCGAAGAATCCGTACACCGCCGACGCCAGATAAGTGCCTTCGACGAAGTCGCCGAACGTCGTGGTGAACTGGCTCCAGTTCGTGATCAGCACCGGCTCGTTGACCGGCCCCCGCTCGGCGAAACCGATGAACGCCGCGACCGAGGTGCCCACTCCCTCGATCGGCCGCGAGCCGGACTCCATCTCCTCGATGTAGACGCCCGGCGACAGATACGACGGCATGTGGTGTCTTCCTCCCGTGCCTTCCCGCGCCCCCGACCGAGGCCATGGCCGAGTTGGATTGTCGCCACGAAACGGGATCTTGCGGAACGCCGCGGCGACCGCCCGGCCGTACACCGCGAACTGCCCGAACAGGCAGGCCCGCACCCGAAGCGGCCGCCTGCCGCGGGCACCGCTCCGGCGGTCGCGGCGGCCGCGGGCAGCCAACTGTGCCCACACGGCTGCCCGTGCGGCCTCACCGCCGCCGGGCGCGCGCCCGCAGCGTGGAGGGCATGTGCGCCGGCAGCGAGCGGGAGCGTGCGTGAAAGCCCCGCACGAGGACCGGGAGGTGCCCTCCCGGGACCGGCGCCCGCATGCCGCGGGCCCGCCGGAAACGGCCTCCGCCGAGCCTGTCGCCGCCTCGGCGTCGGCGCCCCGCCTCGACCGCCGCAGCGTCCAACGTCTCGCGGCGGGAGGCGCCGGCAACAAGGCGGTGGCCCGCCTCGTGGCGCAGCGCTATGCCCCGGTCGTCAAGCCGCCGCCCGCACACGCCCCCGGCTTCCGCAAGACCCAGAACGAAGTCGCCGCCAAGAAGCGGCACATCGGCACGCACCACCCGGCGGCCACGGAGTCGAAGTCGGCCCAGGACGCCGCCGTCGCGCCCCCGGACGACAAGGAAGCGCAAGGCAAGGCGGCGCAGGCCGAGAAGATGAACGCGGCCAAGCCGGGCGGGTTCGACAAGGCCGCGTTCGTCAAAGCGGTCAACGAGGCGATCGCCAAGCAGGCCCCGAAGAACCTCGACGAGGCCGACAAGTTCTCCGGCTCCGGCAAGGCCGAGAAGGTCAAGGGCGAAGTCGACGGGCAGGTCGGCCAGGGCAAGGAGAAGTCCGCCAAGGACATCGCGACGACCACCAAGGCCGCGCCGGACACGTCCAAGGCCAAGGACAAACCGGTCACCCCGATGCAGCCGGACCAGGCGCCCGCCAACCCGGGTGCCCCGGACCCGGCGGGCGCGGTGCCCGACAAGCAGCCCGCCGCGGTGACCGACTTCTCGGAGGGCAAGCAGGACACCGACCGGCAGATGGCCGATGCGGAGGTCACCGACGACCAGCTGAAGAAGGGCAACGAGCCCGAGTTCGACGACGCGCTGTCGGCGAAGAAGGAGGGCGAGCAGCACTCCGCCAAGGCCCCGACGCAAGCCCGCACCGCCGAGGACAAGCAGCGCGACGCGGCCAAGCAGGGCGCGGCGGCGGTCGGCACGCAGGCCGTCGAGAAGCTCACCGCGACGCGGCAGCAGGCGGGCAAGGCCGTCGACGGCGGCAAGGGCGACACCAAGTCGAAGGACGAGCAGAAGCGCGCCGAGGTCACGGCGAAGCTCCAGAAGGTCTTCGACGCCACCAAGAAGGACGTCGAGTCGACGCTGTCGGGGCTGGACAAGCTCGTCGACGACAAGTTCAACGCCGGCGAGAAGGCCGCCCGCGACGCGTTCACGGCCGACCACAAGCGCCGGATGAAGGCGTACAAGGACAAGCGCTATTCGGGCTTCACCGGGAAGCTCAAGTGGGCGAAGGACAAGCTCCTCGGCATGCCCGCCGAAGCGAACGAGATCTTCGCCGAGTCGCGCAAGCTCTACGTCGCGAAGATGCAGGGCGTCATCTCGGACGTCGCCGACGTCGTCGGCACCGAACTCGGCAAAGCCAAGGACCGCATCTCCCAAGGACGCCGGGACCTCAAGGCCGAGGTCGACAAACTCCCGGCCGACCTCAAGAAGTTCGGCGAGGACGCCGCGAAGGACTTCGCCGGGAAGTTCGACGACCTCGACTCCCAGGTCGACGAGAAGTCCCAGCAGCTCGTCACCGACCTCGCCCAGAAGTACACCGACGCGCTCGACAAGATCGACGAGGAGATCAAGAAGCTCCAGGAGGAGAACAAGGGCCTCTGGGACAAGGTCAAGGACGCCGTGGTGGGCGTCATCAAGACCATCATGGAGCTGAAGGACATGCTCCTGGGGGTCCTGGCCAAGGCCGCGAGCGCGGTCATGAAGATCATCAAGGACCCGATCGGCTTCCTCAAGAACCTCGTCTCGGCGGTCGGCGACGGCCTCCAGCGGTTCCTGCAGAACATCGGCGACCACCTCAAGAAGGGCCTGGTCTCCTGGCTGCTCGGGGTGTCGGCCAGTTCGGGCATCGAGATCCCGTCGAAGTTCGACCTCAAGGGCATCATCAAGCTCATCGCCTCGCTGCTGGGGCTGACCTGGGAGAACATCAAGTCCCGGATCACCCGCAAGGGCGTCCCCGACCAGGCGATGACCGCGGTCGAGTCCTCGGTGCCGGTCGCGTCGGCGCTGGCCAAGGAGGGCCCGGCGGGCGCAGTCGGCCACATCGCGGCGGAAGTCGGCGACCTCAAGGCGACGTTGCTGGAGAAGATCGCCTCGTTCCTGATCCCGACGGTCCTGATCGCCGGGATCACCTGGGTCATCTCCCTCTTCAACCCGGCGTCGGCGTTCGTGAAGGCCGTCAAGGCGATCATCGACATCGTCACGTTCATCGTGACGCAGGGCGCCCAGATCATCGAGTTCGTCAACACCGTCCTGGACGCCGTCATCGCCATCGCCGACGGCGGAGGCGGCGGCGTCCCGGGTCTGGTCGAGAACGCCCTCGCCAAGAGCATCCCGGTCCTGATCGGCGTCCTCGCCGCCCTCCTCGGCGTCGGCGGCCTCGCCGACAAGGTCAAGAAGGCCATCCAGTCCGTCTCGAAACCGGTCAACCGCGCCATCGACAAGATCGTCGACAAGATCGCCAAAGCCGGCAGGAAACTCTGGAACAAGCTCAAGAAGAAGGATCCGAACAAGCACGAGTCCGGCGGCGAGAAGAAGAAGCGGCTGGACCAAGGCCTGAGCGCCGGCAAGACCGCGGTGGAGAACATCCCCGGGGACTACGCGACGCCGGAGGCGGCCGCCAAGGTACTGGCGCCGATCCGCAGCAAATACAAGATGACCAGTCTGACCGCGGTCCAGGGCGGGGACACCTGGACCGTGCGCGGGGTGGTCAACCCGCCGGGCTCCCAGCACACCGGGAAGAACACACCGGACGGCGAGCTGCGGCGCATCCGAAGCGGGCTCCGCGACGATCGGGCGCAAATGGAAGTCGACGCCCTGGACCGGGAGATGGACACCAGGCGCCTCGTGACGCTGCTCAACCAATTGCTCCGTACACGCGGCGAGAAGGCCCTCGTCGACATGTGGCTGAAGCGCACCTCGCAGGAGAAACGGCCCACCGAACAGAAGAAGCTCGAAGCAAGGCGCGTCAAATACCTGGGCATCGCCGGACACGCCATCGACGTCGAGCAGGAGCGCAGTTCACCCGATTGCCGAAGGATTCTCGCGAGCTTCCGCCAGGAGGAGAGCAAGCTGCGGACCCTGGAGTCGGCCATCCTGGACATCAAACTCGCCGACGACGAGAACCGGGTGCGCGGGCAGCTCGCGGACATCGCCGCCCGCATGCTTGAGATTGGCAAGGGGCATGGTTACCCCTCGCTGGAGCACATCAAGCACGCATCGGAGTACGCGGTCGACGGGCAGCTGAAGCCCGAATACCAGGGCTCCGAGAAAATCCGCCGGATCTTCTACGGAGGTACGATCACGAGTCGCGCGACGTTGATCACCAACGATCTCCCCGGCCTTTCCCAGGACAAGGACAAGAACCAAAAGTACGCCCATCTGAAGAACGATCCCCACATCGGCGACGCGAACTACTTCTACTGCCGCGAAGGCGATCATTTGGCCCACGTATCGACGGTGCAAGCCGATCACCGGCACCCGGTGGCCGACCACTGGAACAACACGGGGAGCAAGACGACCCAGCCGCCTCGCGTCGCCTGGTACAACAACCTCGCCAATCTGGAACTGATGTGCGGCCCCTGCAACGCAAGCAAGGGGTCCGGCGGCATCGAATACGAGCCGGATGTGGGCGACCACTTCCTCGGCCCGAAGAACAAATAGCGATCCTCACCGGGAATGACACATGAATGCCGAGTTGGAGATCTGGAACCCCGCCCTGCACATCGACGCCGCGACGCCGTCGCTGCGATTCGACGTCACCAGTACCGGGGTCGCGCAACTGGCCGACGGCGATCCCCGGCTCATGCGGGACTTCTGCACAGCCCTGAAAATCCGCTGCGGCGACGATCCGTCCTGGCGGATCACGCGATTCGTCTCGCCCTTCTTCGCCGCCGATCCGGCGGGCGATACGTGGCAGCAGCGCTACATCCCCGCCTGGTCGCTGGAGGTGACCGACCCGTCGATCGGCGAGTTCACTGACGTGTTCACGCCCTACCCGATGGGCGTGGCCACGCACGACTCCACGTGGAAACCCCTGGATCCCGAACGGGGCGATGACCGCCCGGTGATCGTCATTGCGGCGCGCGTGGCGACGGGACCGGACGACGTGCCGCCCGAATCACCAGCGGAAGCCTTCCCCGAGATGGACGTCGAACTCCGGGAAACTCCGATGCGTGACGGCATGATCCAGCAGTTCCGGGTGAATCTCGGCGCGCTCGACCCGCAGCGCGACGCGGCGGAGATCGACGCTGCGGCGGCGGCGTGCCAGGAGTTGGGGTTCCGCACCTTCTGGCTCGACCTGTTCACCGACAGCCTCGGCTCCGGCGGCGAGGCATGACCGGCCCGGTCCGGAGCATCCCCTCTAGGCCGTCAGCAGCTCCACATACGGCCCGAATTCGTGGGGCAGGGTGAGTCTGCCCAGTTTCTGGTACTCGCGTTGGATGGCGTGGATCAGGTGGGGCATGGTGACCGGGGTGCCGGCGTCGGCGGCGAAGTAGGCGGCGGTGACGGCGATGGCGCGGATGTTGCCGCCGGCGAGTTCGAAGGACTTGGCGCAGAAGTCGAGGTCGAGGTCGGCCGCGCGCGGGAGGGTGCCGCCGAGGCAGCGGTCCCACAGGTGGCGGCGGTCGTGCTCGTCGGGCATCGGGAAGTCGACGACGAGGTCGAGGCGGCGGGTGAAGGCGTCGTCGAGGTTGGCGCGCAGGTTGGTGGCGAGGATGGCCAGGCCGTCGAAGGACTCCATGCGTTGGAGGAGGTAGGCGCTTTCCACGTTGGCGTAGCGGTCGTGGGCGTCCTTGACCTCGGAGCGTTTGCCGAAGATGGCGTCGGCTTCGTCGAAGAGCAGGACGCCGTTGACGCCGGCGGCTTCGGAGAAGATGCGTTCGAGGTTCTTCTCGGTCTCGCCGACGTACTTGTCGACGACGGTGGCCAGGTCGACCGTGTAGAGGTCGAGGCCCAGGTCGGCGGCGATCACTTCGGCGGACATGGTCTTGCCGGTGCCGGAGTCGCCCGCGAACAGCGCGGCGACGCCGCGGCCCCGGCCGCCGCCCGGGCGCATGCTCCAGTCGCCGAGGACGCGGTCGCGGTGCCGGGCGCGGGCGGTCAGTTCGCGGAGCCGGTCTTTGGTGCCGCGCGGGAGGACGAGGTCGTCCCAGCCCACCTCGGGGGTGATCCGCCGCGCGAGCCGGTCGAGTCCGGCGGCGTTCTGCGCGCGGGCGCCGTGCCGGATGTGCGCCAGGGTGAGCGGCCCGGTGTCGAGGACGGACTGCTGGGCGGCGGCGTGCGCGGCCGCGGCGACCTGCGCGGGGGTCAGCAGGAACGGAGCCAGGGCGGCCTCGATGTCGACGTCGACCGGTGCGGGGCCCGGGTAGGCGTGGTGCCACAGGTCCGCGCGGCCCCCGGGGGCGACGCGCGGGGCGACGAGGTGCAGCGGGGGGCGGGCCGACCACGAGGCGTCCCAGGGCAGGCGGCCGACCAGGGCGATGGGGAGGTCCAAGGCGGCGGTCAGGTTCCGGACGACCGCGGTGTGCTCCCGGGCGACGACGTCGAGGGGGGCGCAGACCAGTCCCGCGTGCGTGAGTCGGGCTTCGCGTATCGCGGCATCCACCACGTCGTGGTGGTGCGGGTCGCGGGCGAGGGCGTCGAGGTCGAGGCAGAGTGCGCCGTAGCCGGCCGCGGCCAGCGCTTGGAGGGCCAACGCCGCGCCCGCGCCGCCCTGTTCCTCGCGGAGGTAGGCGAGCCCGACGCCGGAGGCGAACGCGCGGGCGAGCGGCGCCGGGTCGCCGACCGCGCCGGCGCCCGCCCAGTCGGTGAGCAGTCCGGTCAGCCGCGGATCGGGGGCGTCGTCGCCGAGCAGGTGCGAGGTGACCCGGTCGGGGACGCGCAAGGCGCGGGTGAGGAAGGGGCGTTCGGGGTCCTCGACGGTGACGAGGCGGTGCGCGCGGAGCGGGGCGTGGGCGTTGAGGCGCGCCCGGGCTCCGGCGTCGGCCGGGGAGACGCCGCAGAGCGCGAGGGCGAGGCCGATGGAGGGGCGGCGGCGGGTGACGTCGTCGTTGAGGTAGCCGTAGAAGGACTCGAAGCGTTCGTCCAGGTCGGGGATCAGGGTGATGAGCAGGATCTCGACGTCGAGCGGGGTCAGGCCGAAGTCCCGGGTGAGGCGGAGCAGACGGGAGGACGCGGGCGCCTCGGCTTCCACCGCGGCGAGGCGTTCGGCCGCGTCCGGGGCCGGGGGTCCGGGCGAGCGGCGGGTGACGAGGAGGCGGGCGACGGCGTCGTCGCTGAGGTAGAGGCCGCGGAAGGCGTCGTCGGGATCGGGGTCGTCGGCTTGGCGGCGCTCGACCTCGCGGCGCACCCGTTCCTCGACGAGGACGACGCGGGCGAGCAGGTGCCGGAGGCCGGTGGCGTCGTCGGGGTCCGTCATGTCTTCCCCTTCGGCGCGCGGCCGGAGCGCCGGGTCATGGCCCGGCGGGCGCGCTCGCGGTCGGTGCGGCCGTAGACGGGTTTCTCCTCGGGGCTGCCGGGGGCCGGGCGCGGCGGCGGGGCGAAGCCGTCCAGGGACACCTGCATGCCTTCCCCGGCGGGCGGTCCGGCGGCGTACACCGGCGAGGCGGTGACCGGGACGCTCACCACCACGTCCAGGGACGGCTTGAGTTCCCCGCCGAGCGCGCTCCAGACGTCCGCGAACGAGCGGTCCTCGGGCGGCGGGAGCGCGATGGACAGCGGTACGGGCACGCCGAGTTCGGCGAGCGTCCCGGCGATCCGCTCCTTGGGCAGCGCCTCGTAGCGCAGCATGCAGGCCAACAGCTCGGACAGCAGACGGTGTTCGTCTTCGGGTCGACGGGTCCACGCGGTCAGCAGGTACGACAGCTTGAAGTACCGCGGCGGCCGGCGGCGCGCGACCACGATCCCCTGCTCGTCGTACTCGTTGTAGAGCCCGCGTTCGCGGCGCCGCATGTCCTCGCGGATGTCGTACAGGTACAGGTTGACCGTCGGCGCGTTGACCTTCGCCGCCCAGTCGCGCGTGGGCGCGTCGAACACCACCGACACCGACGTCCTGTCCAGCGCCTCGGCGCGCAGCAACGCCCGCAGTGCGTCGTCGACTTCGTGGATCACGCGCGGTTCACCCCGCCCCCGGGGGCGCGCCCAGCCCCGGCGGCTGGTCGTTGCGCGGCACCACGAGCACCGGTACCCGCGCGGACGGCGAACCCGACTGCCCGACCACGAGGTTGCGCGGTCCGACCCGGTCCTTGCGCAGGATCAGCACCTGCGCGTCGAAGCCGCCGCCGGCCGGCACCACGGTCGGCGCCGCCGTGGCGGTGATGCCGGCGTCCCACGCGAACGTCAGCGTCGTGCCGGGCGGGAAGTCCGTGCCGTGCACCTGCACGACCTGCCCGGTGGACGCGACCGCGGGCGACACGGTGAGCTGCGGTTGCAGCACGGTGACCGGCGCCGTCGCGGTGTTGTCGGCGGTGTTCGGATCCGGCGGCGCGGCGGCGACGCCGCCGCGCAGCGTGCCGTTCCGCACCGGGCCGCTGTAGACGAGGTCCTGGACGACTTCGAGGCGCCCGCCGGCGGCCAGCGAGCACGGGTTCTGCCGGGTGCACGCGGACTGCGGGCGCGCGTCGAGCGTGCCGGGCGCCGCCGC
The DNA here is from genome assembly GCF_039542225.1 of Yinghuangia aomiensis. Taxonomy (NCBI): domain Bacteria; kingdom Bacillati; phylum Actinomycetota; class Actinomycetes; order Kitasatosporales; family Streptomycetaceae; genus Yinghuangia; species Yinghuangia aomiensis. Next base: position 144,468 of record NZ_BAABHS010000024.1, read on the forward strand.
CGGGGGTGCGTCGCCGGAGACGACGATGCCGGTGGCGGTGTCGGGACCGGCGTTGGTCACGGTGTACCGCACGGTGACCGGCGTCCCGGTGTAGCCGGGCGTCGGGGCGACCGCGACCGCCACGGCGACGTCGGCGGACGGCGGAGGCGGTGGCGCGGGCGGTTGCGGGGCCCGGGTGACGGTGAAGGCGGCCGTCGCGCGGCCGGTGTTGCCCGAGGGGTCAGCGGCGGTGCAGACGACAGTCGTCGTCCCGACCGGGAAGACCGTGCCGGACGGCGGGGCACAGGTCACCGGCACGGGGCCGCCGATCGCGTCCACGGCGGTGGCGGTGTAGTCGATGCGTGCGCCCGGCTGGTCCCACCCGGCCACCGCGCGCCGGTTGTCGACGGTGACGACGGGCGGAGTGACGTCCGCGACGGGGATGGTGATGCTCTGCCGCAGCCGCGGCTCGCCGTCGTCGCCCGGCCCGACCACCTGCTGCTCGGGGGTCTCGGCGCCGATCACGAACTGCACCGTGCACTTCAGCTCGGTGCCCTGCGGGGCATTCCCGGCGACGGCGACGGTCTCCTTGAACGTGGCGTCCTGCCCGCTGGTCACCGTGCGGGTGGGCGGGGCGAGGGAGACCGAGACCGACGGCGGGCAGTCCACGAGCCGGTAGCCCACGGTGGTGGGCAGGTTGGCGAGGCCGTCCGCGATCGTGTCGGCGACCTTCGCGGGGTCGATACCGCGGAACAGCTTGCCGTTGGTGGCGTTGACCAGCGTGGTCGCCTGGTTCGGGTCGTGCAGGGGATCGTCCTTGTAGCCCTTGCCGTTGTCGCCGTTGCCGTTGAGGCCGTCGCCGATGTCGGTGGCCACGTCGACCGCGATGACCCGGATCCCGCGCTGCTTGGCGGCCCGGATGGCGTCGGCGAGCGAGTGGCTCTTGCTCGGGTCGTGGCTGGACGCGTCGCCGACCAGGACCACGATGGGGCTGGACCCGGCCCGGAACTGCGTGCCGCCGCCGGCCCCCTGGGCGATCTGCCAGAGCGCGTTGATCCAGTCCTCGGACGGGCCTTTGCTGTAATTCCCGCGCGTCGCGTCGAGCTTGCCCACGCCGCGCTCGACCGCGTCCAGGTCGTAGGTGAGCGGCTGGAAGAGCTGGAACACCCGCTCCTTGTCGACCTCCTGGTCCCCGAACGTGGCCACGGCGAACCGCGAATCGGGCTGGCTCGCCCGTACTTTGCCGGTGATGGTGCCGATGTCCTTGCGCACGTCGTCGATGGACGGCTGCATGCTGGCGGTGCCGTCGACGAGCAGCACGATGTCGGGGCGCGGCGGGATGGCGGGGGTGCGGACCCTCTTGTCGACGACCGTGGACGTGCCGGGCTTCAGGGGGAGATCGACGGCGTTGGGGATGACGGCGGGGGCCGGGGGGTCGGGCTGCTGCGTAGAGGTGCCGGTGGCCGTCGGGCTGCCGGACGTGGAGGCGGTGGTGGTCGGGAGCGCGGTGGTCGGCGGGATGGTGGTCGGGGTGCCGGGGCCGGTGGGCCGAGGCATCGTCGGCGTGCCGGATCCGGGACCGCTCGTGCCGGGTCCGCCGGTCCCGGTGCTTCCCGGCGTCGTCCCCGACGCGCCCGTCGTGGTCGGCCACGGCGACCCGGGTCCCGGCCACCCGCCGGGCGAGCCGCCGGTGCCCACGCCCACGGTCAGGCTGACGCTCAGCGCGGTCCCGCAGATCGAGACGAGCACGAGCACGACGGCCACGGCATCGGCGCGGAAGGCCCGGCCGGGGAAATGGTGGTACGACAACGGTCCCCCGGGCCAGACACGTCGCCGCCGCACAGCGCCCCCTCCGCGTTCGGTACCCGACCCCACCAGCCTCCCGGCGCGGGCGGCCGGCGCGCAGCGTGGACGCGGACAGTGCGGAGGGAACTGCGCATGGTCCGCAGGGGCAATTCCGGCTCGGCGGTCCCCGGCTCCACATGCCGTTCACTCGTCCGGGTGGAACTGCTTTCACGCCTGGTCCCGCGTGGAGCAGGCTTGCCGTCGCCCAACCATCACGTGCGAAAACCCAGCCCCGGAGGCCGGTATGGCGAACATCCCGAGCGATCGCCTGTACAGCAGGGACCACGAATGGGCCCTCATCGAGGGCGACCGGATCCTGATCGGCCTGACGGATTTCGCCCAGCGCCAACTCGGCGACGTGGTCTTCGTCGAGGTCCCCAACGTGGGCGACCGCTTCGAGGCCGGCGAGCCGTTCGGCAGCGTGGAGTCGGTGAAGGCCGTGTCCGAGATCTACGTGCCCCTGAAGGGCCAGGTCGTCGAGGTGAACGAGGCCTTGAACGAGAGCCCCGAGCAGGTCAACGACGACCCCTACGGCGACGGCTGGTTGATCCGGCTCCGCACCGACGGACCGGCGAGCCCGGACGGCCTGCTCGACGCCGCCGCGTACGCCGACTACCTCAAGGAGGAGGCGGCGGACTAGGGCGCGTATCTGGTTGTGATCAGTTTGCGGGAGTGGCCATCGCGGCAGGGTCTGATCTGGTAGACCGTGTTGTGTGACACGAGCGCAACTGACGGACGATGAGTGGGAGTTCATCGCGCCGCA
>NZ_BAABHS010000025.1:0-110820 GCF_039542225.1 Yinghuangia aomiensis
TGTCCGCGTGGCTCAGCGAGTCCTCGCACTGACCGCCGCGGTGTGGCACAACTTCCACACCGGCCAGGCGGTCAGCCGCTCACTGACCGCCTACGACCACTGAACGTGTTCGGAAAGACTCGTCTAGGGACTGGCAGTACCAGGCTGCGCGGTGGGCGGGGCCGGATAATCGAGGCATGTCCACCACCGCTCCGAAGCACGGCGACCTCGGCAAAGCCCTGCGCAGTTGGCGCGACCGCGTCGACCCGGCCGAGGTGGGGGTGCCGCACGGCGGGGTGCGGCGCGCGGCGGGACTGCGGCGCGAGGAACTGGCGCAGCTCGCCCAGGTGTCCGTGGACTACCTGATCCGACTCGAACAAGGCCGGGCGACGTCCCCGTCCCCGCAGGTGCTGGAGGCGCTGGCTCGGGCGCTGCGGCTGTCCGGGCAGGAGCGCGCGCACCTGTTCCGCCTGGCCGGGCACACGCCGCCGGGACCGGACCGGATCCCGCGGTACATCTCGCCGAGCCTGCAGCGGCTGCTCGACCAGCTCGACGGCACGCCGCTGAGCGTGCACGACGCGGCGGGGAACCTGGTGACGTGCAATGCGCTGTGGACGGCGCTGTTCGGCGACCAGTCGTTGCGCAAGGGACGCGACGCCAACGTCTACTGGCGGCACTTCACCGGCGATGCGGGTCCCGTCTCGCACACCGACGAGCAGCGCGAGCGCTTCGAGGTCAACGGCGTCGGCGACCTCCGCGCGTCCAGCGCCCGCTACCCGGACGACCCGGACCTGCGGAGCCTGATCGACGATCTCTACGAGCGCAGCCCGCGCTTCGCGGAGCTGTGGGACAGCCACGTCGTCGCGGACCACGTCAACGACACGAAGACGATCCACCACCCGGCGGTGGGGTCGATCACGATGGACTGCGATGTGCTGACGGTGCCGGGCAGCGATCTGCACATCATCGCGTACACGACCAAGCCGGGGAGCGAGGCGGCGGGGAAGCTGCGGCTGCTGGCTGCGATCGGGGTCCAGGACCTGACGGCCTTGCCTGACAGGTAATCATCTGCCCTGTCCCGCACCGTGGTTGGCCGCGTCCGCCGCCGTACCCGGAGCCCGGAGTCGGGCCCGTGCCGGGCGCACCCCTCCCTCCGCCCGGCGCCTCACCCCCGCCCCTTGAGCCCCATGCGCCTCGTCCCACCCTCCGCACGACCGTCGGGAGCGGCACCGCGCTCGGGGTCGCGGGAACCGGCTCTGCTGTCGACGCGACGGTGTTCGGTACGGGTCTGCGGCATCGCGAGGGGGTCGGACTGCCCCTCGGCCGTCCGCCCCCCTGGCGTTATCCGACGTCCCGTCCCATGATGGGCGCCAGGCAAAATGCTTGATCGAGGCAAGGAGCGCGGCATGGGTGCAGGCGAGGTGCTGGACCGGAACGACGTCGTCGGTTTGGCCGGGCTGGTGCGAGAGGGCGAGGTCACGCCCGTCGAGCTGCTGGACGCGGTGGTCGCGCGGATCGAGGAGCGCAACCCCGTCCTGAACGCCCTGGTCGCGACACGTGTCGACGAGGCGTACGCCGAGATCGCGGCCGGTCTGCCCGACGGCCCCCTCCGCGGTGTCCCCTTCGGCGTCAAGGACCTCGGCTGCGATGTGGCCGGCATGGCGTCGACGTCCGGCAGCCGGCTGTTCGCGGACAACGTCGTCGACGCGGACGGCGTCCTCGCGGGCCGCTACCGCCGCGCCGGCCTGGTGATCGTCGGCAAGACCAACACCCCCGAGTTCGGCAAGAACGCCAGCACCGAGCCCCTGCTGTTCGGCAAGACCCGGAACCCGTGGAACACCGGCCACAGCGCGGGCGGCTCCAGCGGCGGCTCGGCGTCCGCCGTCGCGGGCGGCATCCTGCCCGCCGGGCACGCGAACGACGGCGGCGGCTCGATCCGGATCCCCGCGGCGTGCTGCGGGCTGTTCGGGCTCAAGCCGTCGCGCGCCCGGGTGCCGAGCGACAACCGCGCGGGCGCCTTCGCCTACCCGGTGTCGATGGCGCACGCGGTGACCCGCACCGTGCGGGACTCCGCGGCGCTGCTCGACGCCGTCGCGGGCCCGCTGCCCGGCGATGCCACGCTCGCCCCCGCCGACCCGGGCTCGTTCCTCGCCGCGCTCGCCGAGGCGCCCGGCCGACTGCGTATCGGGTACGCGACCGCCAACGCCGAGGGTGTCCCCGCGCACCCGAAGGCCGTCGAGGCCGTCGAGCGCACGGCCGCGCTGCTCGCCGAACTCGGCCACCACGTCGAGGAATCCGCGCCGAAGTGGGACATGCCGTCGGTGGCGGGCGTGCTCAGCACCGTGATGGGCGCGGAGACCGCGTCGCGCATCCAGGACCGGCTCGCCGCGCTGGGCCGCGACCTCGCCGACGACGACCTGGAGCCGGCCACCCGCTGGATCAACGACCGGGTCCTCACGCAGACCAGCACCGACCTGTCCCGGGCGCTCCGCAACGCGGAGTTGATCGGACGTCAGATCGCGCCGTGGTTCGACGAGTTCGACATCTGGCTGACCCCGACCCTGGGTGTCGAGGTGCCCGAGCTGGGCTGGATGGACACGACTCGGATCGAGACCCTCGCCAACGCGGCGAAGATGACGTGGTTCACGTCGGTCTTCAACGTGACCGGGCTGCCGTCGGCGTCCGTCCCGGCCGGGTTCGACGGCAACGGGCTCCCGCTCGCGATCGAACTGACCGGCCGCATGGGCGCCGAGGCCACGCTGCTGCGCGTCGCCGCGCAGCTGGAGGAAGCCGCCCCGTGGCCGTGGCAGGCGCCGTGGGAGCCGGCGACCGCCTGAGCCTGGACACCATTCACCCGTCCGGCCGCTTCCCGCGGCCGGACGGGTGTGCTTCACGCACCCGCCATGCCTGGCGCGACTCGATTAAACGGATGAACATACCGCGACACACCCGCACGGGGAGGACCATTTCTGCGGAACCGCAGGAACAGCCCCGTACGGTGACATCACGTCAGCGGATCCTCGGCCGCCTTCCCCGTCTCGACCGGGCGCCCGTCCGGGATCCCCCGCTCTCCCCCGGACGAGGTGAGTCGTGCGTTCCGCACGTGGTGCAGCCCTGCTCGTAGCCGTCGCGGTCTTGGCCGTGCTCGGCTTCGTGTTCCTGGCCAAGGACAACGACGGCGGGAAGTCCCCGGCCGGCAAGTCCGGCGACCCGAACGTCCAGGCCGCGCCGAAGCCGGGTGCCCCGGCCGCGGTGACGCTGATCGGCGACGGGTCCACGTCCGTCACCGGACCGCAGCCGCACCAGCCGCCGGTGGAGAAGCTCGCGCCGGGCCAGACGCCGCCGCAGTTCGTGGTGTTCTCGTGGGACGGCGTCGGCGAGGACAACCAGAAGCTGTTCTCGCACTTCCGCCAGGTCGCCGCGGAGTCCAACGCGAAGATGACGTTGTTCCTGAGCGGGATCTACGTGCTGCCCGGCAGCCAGCGCGCGCTGTACCACGCGCCGAACAAGGCGGTCGGGCAGACGGACATCTCGTTCCTGGACGCGAACGAGGTCCACGACACCATTCAGCAGCTGGGTCTGGCGTGGAAGGAAGGCCACGAGGTCGGCACGCACTTCAACGGGCACTTCTGCGGCCCGACGGGCGGCGGGTCGTGGTCGCCGGCGGACTGGGTGTCGGAGACCCAGCAGGCCGTGAAGTTCGTGCAGACGTGGAAGACGACGACGGGGATCACCGATCTGCCGCCGCTGCCGTTCGACTACAAGAAGGAACTGGTCGGCGGGCGGGCGCCGTGCCTCGAGGGGCAGAAGGCGCTGCTCCAGGCGGCTCCGCAGCTGGGGTTCCGGTACGACTCCAGCTCGCCGGGCGGGCGCCAGGTGTGGCCGGTGAAGGCGAACGGGATCTGGGACTTCCCGCTGCAGTCGATTCCGCTGCCGGGGCATTCCTTCGAGGTGCTCTCGATGGACTACAACATCATGTTCAACCAGTCCCGCACGGTGAAGGGTGATCCGGCGAAGTTCCCGGAGTGGCAGGAGCAGGCGTTCCAGAGCTACATGGCGGGGTTCAACCGGGCGTATTCGACGAACCGGGCGCCGTTCGTCATCGGGAACCACTTCGAGGGCTGGAACGGCGGCATCTACATGAAGGCCGTGGAGCGGACGATGCGGACGGTGTGCGGCAAGGAGGGCGTGCGCTGCGTGTCGTTCCGCGAGCTGGCGGACTGGATGGACGCGCAGGACCCGGCCGTGCTTGCCAAGCTGCAGAAACTGAACCTCGCGGAGAAGCCGAACTGGGCCACGTACATCCCCCCGGCCGCCCCGGCCGCCCCGGGCGCCCCCGGCGGCGCGCCGGCGAGCCCGCCCCCGGTCCAGGCGGGCCTGCCCCCGGCGGTCAAGCCGACCCGCTGAGGCTTGGTCCGACAGGACTTCCCCAGAACGGGTTCACGGATCCCCGGTCGCCTTCGGGCGCCGGGGATCCGTCGTGTCCCGGCGCGCGACGTGACTGGACGGGGCACAGCGCTGGACGCGGGCAGTGCGGACAACGCGGGACGCGGGCGTACGCAGCGCGGGGCACGGGCACGGGCGCGGGACCCGGGCGTGGGGTGTGGGCGCGGGCGTGGGCCGTGGGCGCGGCCGTGGGGGGTGGGCCGTGGGCGCGGGCGTGGGCGCGGCCGTGGGGGGTGGGCCGTGGGCGCGGGCGTGGGGCGTGGCGCGTGGCGCGCGAGACCCGGATGCGAGACGCGACACCCGGGCGCGGGGCACGCGGCGTGGGGCGGGCGCGGGACCCGGGCACGGGCACGGGCACGGGGGTGGAGCACGCGGCGTGGGGCACGCGGCGTGGGGCACGCGGCGTGGGGCCAAGGGCCCCGAAGTTTCGGCTCTACGCCTGGCAACGCAGCCCGTCTTGGCCTGCCAGTCCCGTCCGACTCCGTCCCCCTTTCTGAGGCGTGGGGTGGGCGCGAGGCGCGGAGCGCGGGAGGGAACGAGACACGCGGAGCGCTGCGCGAGACACGGCGCGCGGCGGGGGTGCGGGGGTGGGGTGCGGGGGTGCGGGGGGTGGAGTGCGGGGAGTGGGGGCGGGCGGCGTCGGAGCAGTGGGCGGGGCTCCTGGCGCGGGTGGCGGACCTCCCGCCGACTCGCCGAGTTCCAGCCGATTCCCCCGCATCGACTCCCCCGCGGCTCTCGCCGGACTGGCTCGCCCGACGCTCCTGCCGCCGACTCGCCCCGTCCGCCCTCGCCGACAGGCCCGTCCCCCCGCCCTCCCCAGCTGCGTGCTTTCGCCCTCGCGCACTCCCCCATCGCTTCCCCAGCGCTCCTCCGGCCCGCCGGTCGCCATGTCCCCATCCATCCGCGCCCGACTCGTCGTCGGCGGACGTCTCTCCGCCAACCCATCCCCATTTCCCGTTCCTTTCCTTCCTCCTGCTCGTCGTCGGCGGACGTTTCTCGCGCCAACTCGCGCCCGTTTTCCGTTCCTTTCCTCCCGCCTATCCGTGATCATCGGGCGCATGACGTCGTCTGGGGATGCCGTGGCTTCGCTTGTCGATCCGGTTCGGCTCGGGGGGTGGCTGGACGGGCAGGGGCTGGGGAGCGGCGAGGCCGTGGGGCTGGAGTCGTTGTCCGGGGGGCGGTCGAATGTCATGTATGCGGTGCGTCGGGGGGCGCATGACTGGGTGTTGCGGCGGCCTGCGGCGGTGGCGGCGGAGCGGGCCGAGGACGGGCTGCGGCGGGAGTACCGGATTCTGCGTGCGCTGGAGGGCACCGGGGTGCCGCATCCGCGGGCGGTGGCCTGGTGTGACGACCGCGAGGTGCTCGGGTCGGCGTTCTATCTGATGTCGCGGGTCGAGGGCGTCGCGCCGATGCCCGACGCGCTGCCGGCGGATGCCGACCGGCGGGCGATCGGGCTGGCGATGGTGGACGCGTTGGCCGCCTTGCACAGCGTCGACCCGTACGCGGTCGGGCTCGGCGACCTCGGCCGTCCCGGCGACTTCCACGAGCGCCAGGTCGACCGCTGGCTCAAGCAGCTCGCCGGCTACCCCGGCGGCGGCGACCTGCCCGGTGTCGACACCGTCGCCGCCTGGCTGCGGGCGAACCGTCCGAGGGCTTTCACGCCGGTGCTGATGCACGGCGACTACCACTTCGGCAATGTCCTCGTCGCGCCCGCCGAGGACGGCGCGCCGCGGGTGACCGCGATCGTCGACTGGGAGACCGCCACCCTCGGCGACCCGTTCCTCGATCTCGCGGCGTTCCTGCGCATCTGGTTCGAGACCGGGCCGCATCAGGGCAGCGACTGGGAGGAAATGGCCGCCCGCTACGGCGAACGCTCCGGCCGCAAGGTCCCCGACCTCACCTACTACATCGCGTTGTCCCGCTTCCGCCTCGCGATCCTGCTCGAAGGCATCCACCAGCGTTCACTGCACGACCCCACCCGCCCGCCGCAGACCGCCCTCGGTGCTTATGCCCGCCGCCTCGTCGGCGACGCGGTCGCGGATCTGGGCCGGGGCGCCTGAGCTGCCCGAGCCGCGAAAGCGCCACCGCCGCGACCCCGCACACCCCTCCCGAAATTAGCTTTGTACAAAGCCAATTTCGGAACAGCACTCACATCAGACGCAGATCGCGCGCCAACGCCTCCCCCACCAAGGCCATTTCGCCGTCGGCCTTGGCCCACTCGGTGTCGGTCGGCGCCAGTTCGGCCGGCCCCGGCGCAGCCTGCGCCAGGAGCTTGCGCCGCAGGTGCGTCGGCGGGTGTGTCGACACCAGGCCACAGAAGCCGGATCGAACTCGCTCTCCCAGCCGCAGCCGGCACCGGACAGGCGTAGGCGCGGAGTTCACGACGCGAGGCGTTGGCCGCCGCGCCGGGGGAACGAGAGGACCGCCTGGGTATCGGCGACGCGGAAGGTCGCGCGGATGAGTCCGGCACAGGGGGCGAGTCGGGTCTCGCGGTCTCGGGCACCGCGCGAGTACGGAGCAACTCGGGCATTGCCCACAAGAACGCTTCCCCGCCGCCCGAGACCGCCGCAAGGACCAGCCGTCACGCCCCCTTCGCCGGCTCCTCCCGCAACGGCTTCGGCAGGTACAGCGCCCCGGATCCGAAGCGGGCCGCGGTGTCGTCCGGGTTGGAGATCGCGCACCGCTGCAGCGACAGGCAGCCGCAGCCGATGCACGAGTCGAGGCCGTCGCGGAGCGCCGTCAAAGCGGCGATCTCCTCGTCGAGCCGGGTCCGCCAGGAGCGCGAGATCCGCGCCCAGTCGGACTTGTTGGGCGTGCGGGATTCCGGCAGCGTCGCCAGCGCATCCCGTATCTCGTCGAGGCTCAGCCCGACGTGCCGGGCGGCACGGATGAACGCGAGCCGGCGCAGGACATGCCGCTCGTAGCGCCGCTGCCCGCCCGACGTGCGCTGCGCCCCGATCAGCCCTTCCCGCTCGTAGAACCGCAAGGCCGACGCCGCAAAGCCGCTGCGGTGCGCGACCTCGGACACGGTCAGCAGATCGGTGTCCCGCACGGTTCCTCCCTCCGAACGCCGAAATCCCCGGCGAAAAGAAACTGAGAGCTTGACCTGAAGTCAGCTTTAACTTGCAGCATAGGCGTCAGCACCGCTTCTTGACGAACCATCACCACCGAGTGCCCGGTTGATCACAGAAAGAGGGATGATCCTCATGCCCGTCGCCGTCATCACCGGCGCTTCGCGCGGCTTCGGCCTGTCGCTCGCCCACGGCCTCGCGGAGCGCGGCTGGACTCTGGTCCTCGACGCCCGCGGCACCGAAGACCTGGAGTGCGCCGCCGCCGACCTGCGGACCGCCACCGACGTCATCGCCATCGCGGGCGACATCGCCGAACCCGACCACCGCCGGGAACTCGCCGGCGTGGTAGCCGAATTGGGCCCGCTCGACCTGCTCGTCAACAACGCCGGCACGCTAGGCGTCAGCCCCCTCCCGCCGATCGCCGACTACCCGGCCGAGGCGCTGGAGGACGTCTTCCGCACCAACACCGTCGCCCCGCTCGCGCTCACCGCCGAGCTGCTGCCCGCCCTCCGCGAGGCCGGCGGCGTGGTGGTGAACATGACCTCGGACGCGTCCGTCGAGGCCTACGAAGGCTGGGGCGGCTACGGCGCCTCCAAGGCCGCCCTCGACCACATCACCGCCGTCCTGGCCGTGGAGAACCCGGCCCTGCGCTTCTACGCCGTCGACCCCGGCGACATGCGCACCGTCATGCACCAGGACGCCTTCCCCGGCGAGGACATCTCCGACCGCCCGGAGCCGGGCACGGTCGTGCCGGGCGTCCTCTCCCTCCTGGACCGCCGGCCGGTCAGCGGACGCTACCGGGCGTCGGATTTCGCCACCCGCACCGAGACCTCCCCCGCCCAGACCTCCCCCACCGCCACCGCGGAGGTGACCGCATGAAGACCCACAGCCTCACGTCGTCCGCCCACGCCGCGCTCCCCGTCGTGCCGCCCCGCCCCGCGACCCGCTTCACCCTTCCCGACGACCTCAATGCCGACGCCCCGCCCGAAGCCCGCGGCGTCGCCCGCGACGGCGTGCGGCTGCTCGTCGCCGACGGCCGCGACGCCGTCGAACACTCCGCTTTCCACCACCTTGGGGCCTACCTCCGGGCCGGCGACCTGCTCGTCGTCAACACGTCGGCCACCCTGCCCGCCGCGGTGGACGCCATCCGCACCGACGGCCGCGGCGTCCTCGTGCACTTCTCCACCGCCCTCGACGACGGACGCTGGATCGCCGAACTGCGCCCGCCCGGCAACGAAGGCGGCCCCGTCCCGGACGGCCGCACCGGCGAGGAAGTCGCCCTGCCCGACGGCACGGTGCTGACCGTCGACGAGGCGTTCCCCGACCCGGCCGTCCGCGAAGGCAGCCGCCTGTGGACCGTCCGCGTCACCACCCCCGCCGGCGCACCCGAAGACGTCCCCGCCTACCTGCACCGCCACGGCCGCCCCATCACCTACGGCTACCTCCGCGGCCGCTGGCCCCTCACGCACTACCAGACGGTGTTCTCCCACGAGCCCGGCAGCGCCGAAATGCCCAGCGCCGCCCGCCCGTTCACCACGGACGTGGTGCTCGGCCTGATCGCGTCCGGCGTCGTCATCGCCCCGGTGACCCTGCACACCGGGGTGTCGTCACTGGAGTCCGGCGAGGCGCCGCTGCCCGAGCGGTACCGCGTCCCCGAGCAGACCGCGCGCCTGGCCGCGCTGACCCGCGCCAACGGCGGCCGTGTCATAGCCGTCGGCACCACCGCCACCCGCGCGCTGGAGTCGGCGGCTCTCCCCGACGGCACCGTCGTCGCCCACGAGGGCTGGACGGACCTCGTCCTCGGCCCGGACCGCCCGGCCTACGCCGTCGACGGCCTGATCACCGGCCTGCACGCACCCGAGGCCTCCCACCTGCTCCTCCTGGAGGCCGTCGCCGGGCCGGAAGTCGTCGGCCGGGCGTACCAGGCGGCACTCGAACAGGGCTACTTGTGGCACGAGTTCGGCGACTCCAGCCTGCTGCTGCGGGCGTGACCGGGCAGGCAAGAAGAGGGCCTCCGGCGGTGCGCACACCGCCGGAGGCCCTCTCGCTCCGCTCACATCTCAGACGCCGTATCCGCCGTCCACGTCGAGCTTCTGCCCGGTGATGAACCCGGCCCGGTCGGAGGCCAGGAAGCACACCGCCTCGGCGATGTCCGCGGCCGCGCCGAACCGCCGCAGGGGGATGTTCGCCCGCGCCACGTCCAGCGCCCGGTCGTCCAGGTCGCCGTTGGCCATAAGCCGGGCGGCCATGCCGTCGGTCAGCATGCCGGGGCCGACGGCGTTGGCGCGGACGCCGTAGCGGCCCTCTTCCGCCGCGATGCCGCGGACCACCGCTTCGACCGCGCCCTTGGTGCACGAGGACAGGCCGTCGCGCACCGGGAACCGGCTGGTCGCCGCGGTGGTGACCGCGACCAGGCTGCCCTTCGCGGCCCGCAGGTGCGGGAGCGCCGGGTGCACGAGGTTGAAGAACGCGGCGGCGTCGCCGTCGAGCTGCTCCCGGTACTGCGCCGGGGTGACGCGGCTCAGGTGCAGCATCGGGACGTGCGGGCCGGAGGCGTACACGACGGTGTGGATGCCGCCGAACTCCGCGGCCGCCTCGTCGAGCACCGCCGCGACGCGCTCGGCGTCGGTGAGGTCGAGCTGCCGGATCTCGGCACGGCGCCCGTGCTTGGTACGGATCTCCTCGGCCAGCTCGCCGGCCGCCGTCGCATTGCCCCGGTAGGTGAGCACCAGATCGCTGCCGCGCTCGGCGAACGTCCGGGCGATCGCCGCTCCGATCCCGCCGCTGGCACCCGCCACCACGGCAACGCCGGCCCGCGCCGCGAAATCCTCCTGCAACCCAGCCATGGGCACTCTCCTCGCCACCTGGATCTGACTATCCGTCAGATCTACGGCGCCAAACCCCCGATGTCAATCGCCACGTAATGCGGTGTCGACCACCCCTCACGACCGTGTACTATTTTTCACGCAGCAGGCCGCAAGGCCCAAGCAAGCGCCGCTAGCTCAGTTGGTTAGAGCAGCTGACTCTTAATCAGCGGGTCCGGGGTTCGAGTCCCTGGCGGCGCACCGAGGCCGAGGCCGATCTGTGTTCGCGGAAAGCGCGAACCGGGTCGGCCTCGGTTCCTTTTTGCGCTCCTTCGTCGCGCGAGGTGGGGGCTCCGCCACCCACACCCCCCGCCTGGAGCCGGGTTCCAGCCGACTCGTCTTTCGGCTTCGCAGGCTCGCCGCCGCGAGCCGCGGTCCATCCCGGCTCGGCTTTCGGCTTCGCAAGCTCGCCGCCGCGAGCCGCGGTCCATCCCGGCTCGGCTTTCGGCTTCGCAAGCTCGCCGCCGCGAGCCGCGGTCCATCCCGGCTCGGCTTTCGGCTTCGCAAGCTCGCCCTGCCCGTTTGGCTCCACCCCGGCTCGGCCTTCGGCTTCGCAAGCTCGCCACTCTGAGCCGCGGTCCATCCCCACTCGACTTCCGGCCTCGCAAGCTCGCCGTCTGGGCCGCGGCCCACTCGGCTATTGGCTTCGCAAGCTCGCCGATGCGGTCGATCCGGACCGCATTCGCCCGCGCCCGCCCTCGCAACATCCCCAACTGGCACTATCGCCGGTCCGCCCACCCCCGCAGACCCCGCGTTGCCCCCGAGGACGGGCGCGCCCATCGCCACCCTCCCCGCCCGCCACCCGGCCGACCCGCGGCGTGCCCCACCCCCACCCCGCGCGTCACAGGCTTCCCGGCCGCCGACATCAGCGCCCACACCCAGCCCGTTCGACGCAACGTTCGCCCGCACGCATCCCGCCCTCGCCACCCCGACGCCGGAACTCGCCCGAGCAGCGCCCCTCCCCACCCGCTCCGTCAGCCTCGCCGGGCAGATCGTCAACCCGCGGCCACCCCAACCACTCGGTCCGCATGCCCGCGCAACCACAGGGCCCCGCTCGCCGCCGGCTCGCCCGTGCGACTCACGGCCTCCGCGCCACGCTCGGCCCGGTACCCACGCGCTCCCCCGTCACCGCCACACCCGGACTCCACACCCCGCCGCCGCAACTCACCCGGGCAACAGCGCTCCGCAAGCGCCCCTCCACCAGCCCCGCCCGGCATCTCCCCAGCCCACACAACCGCCCGCGCCCGCGCGCACCCAGCCACGCCAACCCACTCGGACCGGCTCACCCCTGCGGCTCGCCAACCTCCTGGTCCCCTGACCCGGCCCGCGCCCAAGCGACCACGCGCCCTCGACCACGCTCCGCCCCGGCCTGCCCCGCCCTCCGTGGCCTCCCCCCATCCCATTCGGCGCAATGTTTCACCCACACGCCTTACCTCAACTCCCTGACACTCCTGGGGTGTCCGATTAGCGAGTTTTCTTGTGTTTCGAGATGCGACGCGTGAAATGCCCGATGAAGATGGGACAGGCGTCGCGGGGTCCGATGCGGTCGTGTGGCCGCAACCGCCGCGACGGTCGAAAGGATCACGAGTCATGCGTCGTGCCTGCACTTACGTCCTTGGCGCTTCTTCCGCGATAGCTCTTCTCGCCTTCGCCGCCCCCGCCCACGCGCAGGGTGCCGAGGTGAACCCCGGTTCCGGCGCCCCCGGCACCGCCATCACCGTCACCGACGGCGGGCTGTGCGCCGGAACCAGCGCGAGCGCGACGTCCGAGGCGTTCGGGACCGTCACCCTGGCGGGTACGACGTCGATGTCCGGCCAGGGCACCGTCGCGAACGTGGCCAACGGTTCGTACGCCGTCAAACTCACCTGCGGCAACGGCAAGTCCGCGTCCGGCACCTTCACGGTGACCGGCAGCACCACCGCCTCCACCGCCCCCAGCACCTCGACCACCGCGAAGCCCTCGGGCGGCGTGGCGGCTGGTGGTGGCGGTACGCAGGGCGAGGTCAGTGCCGCGGGCCTGGCCGCCGGCGGCGCGTTCCTCGCGGCCGGTGTGGGCTTCGGCGGCTACGCGCTGCGGCGCCGGGTGTCCGGCCGCCCGACCGCCTGACGGTCCCTCACCCCGCAGCAACCGGCCCGCGCTTCCGAGCGCGGGCCGGTTCCTGTTCGCGTGATGCCGCCCCGGACTCCCGCGCTTTCGCCGCCGCCCCGGACTCCCGTGCCTCCGACGGCGACTCCCGGGCGGTGGAGGCATCACAGGCCGACGCGCCCAAGACCCCACCCCGCCACCGAAGCCGCTCCGAAACACCTCACCGCCCCCCCTCCCCGCCGAGAGGCCCCCATGCCCCAGCCCTCGACCAGGCACGCGAAGCAGACCCGCCGCCCCCGCTTCCGCGGCTTCCGCCGGCTCGCCCTCGCCTCCGTACTGGCCTGCCTGTCCGGCGGATTCGTCGTCGTCCAGGAGATCACCGCGGACCACCCCGGCCCCCCGCGCCCGCCGGCCTCCGCCGCCCGCCCGGCAGCGGAGCCGGACGCCGCACAACCCCGCCCCCTGATGGCCGGAGACGCCGCCCAACCGGGCGCACCACAGGCCGAACCGCAGGCCGAACAACCCGCCGCCCTGCCCGCCGCCGAGACCGCCGCGCTCCCGCCTTCTCCCCCCGTCCGCATCGTCATCCCGAAGACGGGCACCGACGCCCCCTTCGTCGGTCTCGGCCTCGAAGCGTCCGGCCAACTCGCCGTGCCCGATCCGAACGACCGCCGCCTCGCGGGCTGGTACAAGGACGGCGTCGCCCCCGGCTCCCCCGGCACCGCGATCGTCGTCGCGCACGTCGACACCAAGACCGGCCCGGCCGCGTTCTACGGCCTCGGCACCCTGGAGCCCGGCGACACCGCCGAGATCACCCGCGCGGACGGCATCGTCGCCACGTTCCGCGTCGAGTCCGTCGAACTGTTCGACAAGAAGGCCTTCCCGAGCACGCGCGTCTACGCGGACACCGCCGACGCCGAACTGCGGATGCTCACCTGCGGCGGCTCCTACGACAAGCAGAACGGCGGCTACCAGTCGAACGTCGTCGTCTTCGCGAAGCTCACCGGCACCCGCCCGGCCTGACAAAAGGAACGACAAAAGGAACACACACGAAAGCCGGGTGCCGCCCAGGCCCGCAAAGCCCGCCGACACCCGGCCACACGAACGACGAACGGCGGCTCAGTCGTCCCCCGCCGCGCTGTCCCCGAATGCCGCCGCCGTTTCGATCTGGTCCTCCATCGCGTCGACCGTCTCCTGCGGCAGCCGCGTGTACGACAGCAGCCGCCCCCCGGCCTCGCGGATCCGTACGGCGACCTCCCGGGCCCACACGTTCTCCACGAAGATGACGACGACGAGCGAGTCGGGCGGCATGATCAGCCCGATCTGCTCGACGTCGTTCTCCCCGGCGAGCCCCAGCATGCGCCGGGCCGCGACCTCCGCGGCCATGTCGCGCATGTCCTCGTACTCGCTGATCTCGTGGTGGCTGATCTCGCCGTGGAAGTCCTTGACCACGATCAGCATGTCGATGACCCGGACGTCGCCGCGGGCCTCCACCTCGTCGACCGCGGTCAGCACGGCAGGCGTCAGCCGCTGACCCGGAAACCCGAGCACGATCGCGTCGACGGGTCCAAGTTCCGACATCGTCCGGCCTCCCGCTGCTTAGCCACACCGGTATGAACCCCCGTTTGCGCCTTCCACGCTAAGCGCGTATCCGGCGGGACGCACATTCGTTCCGCCCTGCGAGGGAATTCCCCCTGGATCGCCTGCCGTTCGTGCGGGACTATGAGGGGCTCATCCGGACCCGGATCGTGTCGGGCAAGCACCAGTCGACAAATGTCCACCAAGTGCGCGCGTCGCTCGGCCCACGGGGGCCCGGCTGGCATACAGTGCGGTCGAGTGGAGGACAACGAGATAGCCCGGACGGGGACGGGACGAGCGGACAGGGAGGTGCCCATGGGCGCGCTGCGCAAGGCCGGCTCCTGGCTCGGGCTCGGATCGGGGGACGAGGACGACGACATGTACCGCACCGGCAGGAGCGCGTACGACACCGGTTCGTACGACGAGGGCGACGACGTCGACGCCGGCTGGGTGTACGACGACGAGCCCGAGGAATCCCGTTCCCGGCCGTTGGAGGGCAGTGTCGTGGCAGCGTCCGAGATCTTCGCGGCCCGTGCCGCCGCGGTGGCCGAGTCGACCAAGCCCACGTCGCGTATTTCCGTGGTGCACCCGAAGAGCTACCACGAGGCCCGCGCCATAGGCGAGTACTTCCGCAAGGACATTCCGGTCATCATCGACCTCACCGCGATGGACGAGTCCGACGCCAAGCGCGTCGTCGACTTCGCCTCCGGCCTGACGTTCGGCCGCCGCGGCACCATGGAACGACTCGCCAAGCGGGTGTTCCTGCTGCTCCCGGCCGACGTCGCCCTGCTGACCGGCGACCCGGGCAGCAACAACCACGACGGCTTCTTCAACCAGGCCTGAGCGCGGGACAACGAGGCAAGGCGCAGCACGAGCCCGACGGCGGGGCGGTCACCGAAAGGTGGCCGCCCCGCCGCGTTGTCCTGACAGGAACCGCCCGAACGGATCCCCCCGTCCCGCGATCCGTCACCTCAGCCGCAGTGCCAAGAAGAAGTCCACCTTGTCCTCCAGCCGCGACAGGTCCCGCCCTGTCAGCTCCTCGATCCGGCCGATCCGGTATCGGAGTGTGTTGACGTGCACGTGCAGGCGGGCCGCGCAGCGGGTCCAGGAGCCGTCGCAGTCCAGGAAGGCTTCCAGCGTGGTCACCAGCTCCGCCTGGTGGCGGGCGTCGTAGGCCAGAAGCGGCGTCAGCAGGCGGTCGCGGAAGCCGCGCCGCACGCCTTCCGGTGCGGCGGCCAGCAGCAGCACATGCGACGCCAGTTCTTCATGTCCCACGACCTCGAAGGCGCCCGGTCGGCCGTCGGCGATCCGGGACGCGTGCCAGGCCTCCTCCAGCGCTCCGCGGAGGCCGTCCGCGCGGACGACCGGGGCGCTGACGCCGATGCCCGCGCGGATGCCCGCGTCGGCGGCGTCGGCGAGGCCGTCGAGGCGGGTGCGGAGCAGCGCGGCGGCGTCGGGTGCCGGGCCGGGAACGAGGGCGACCGCGCCATCGCCCGACGGGGCCGCCAGGACCGCCCACGGCAGTTCGGCGAGCGCCTCTTCGAGCAGCGTGCGGGCGGTCGGCCCGCGCTCCGGGCGGAACGGCAGAACCGGCGCCAATCCGCCGGGCACGGCGGCGGAACCGTCCGGCGCGGCCGCACCGGACCGGCTGAAGCCGCCCCCCGGCACACCCGCCGCAGCACCGGCCCGACCCCGCCCGGATGCTCCCGAGGCCCCCCGCGCGTCCGCCCCCGATTCCGACCCCCGCGCGTCCTCGGGCACGCGCAGCGTCACCGCCACGACCTGCCACGTCACCGGCTGGTCTTCCGCGACGGCGTCCGGCTCCGCGACCCGCAGCCGGGCCGCGATCTCGCCCGGGTCGGCCCCGGCGCCCAGCAGTCCCAGCACGTCCTCGGCCAGCCGACGGCCGAGCCGACGGCCGTCCTCGACCCGGTCGGCTTCCACGGCGACCAGCCGCACCAGCTCGTCGAGCAGCCCGCGCCGCCGGTCGGGCCAGTCGGCGACGTCCTCCTCGACGACGAGGCACCACTCGCTCCACAGTCCGGCCCCGCCGAGCGCAGCCGAACGCTCGACCGGCAGCATCGAGAACACCTGGCCCCCGACCCGTTCGCGGTAGGGCACCCGGGCCCGCCGGGCCCGCGCCAGCAGGTGTCCCCGCGCCAGCACCGTGCGCAGGTCGGGGTCGAGCGGGCCGGCTCCGGCGGCGACCTGGCGGCCGGTCATGGACAGCACCCAGCAGCGGATGTCGATGTCCGCGGCGACCAGCCCGAGGATCCCGTCGAGGCCGGCCCCGCCGGTCGCCGCCTGCACGAGGCGCCGGTGCCGGTCGACGACCGCGCCCAGGTCGCTGGCGCGCTCCGTCGACACCCGCCGCACCACGAATTCGGTGAGCCGGGCGAAGGACAGTTCCTCGTCGACGGTGAACAGCGGCAGCCGGTGCCGCGCGCAGGCCTCGATCAGGTCGTCCGGCACCGGTCCGACCTCGGTCACCCCGGCCGCCAGCGCCGCGGCGCCGGCCGCGACGAGGACCCGGACGAAGGCCTCCGAGTCTTCCGGCTTGGAGCGCCACAGCATCCCGGTCAGGACCAGTTCGCCGCCGCCGAGGTACCGGCCCGGGTCGTGCAGGTCGGTCGTCATCACTCCGCGGACGCCGCGGTCGAGCTCCTCCTCGCCCGTGAGGAGCCGCAGCCCCGGCATCCCGCCGTCGAGCAGCGCCCTCAACCGCACCGTTTCGCCTCCCACCACACGTGCTCCGACCATGATCTCCCACGTTCGCGTGCGTTTTCTGCCGCAAGTGCGCAGCGTGTCCGTCCTACCGGGAGCGGGTGGGGGTGAACGATTGGACGAACCTACGAGAACAAGCGGACAACCCGGTGCGACGCTTCATGCCTTCGGTGGCTACACCCGGACCGCCCCGGCTATGTGTACTGGGTCACACCTTGTGAGACAGAGAAAGACAGGGAAGGCAGAACGGCAGAGAAAGCAGCACGACGGAGCAAGCAGACGGAGACCGGTGCACGGCACGGCGCCCCCTCCACCACGGCACGGCACTCCGGCCCGCCCCGCGCGCGGCCGGAACAACAGGAGGAGAACCCCGTTATGGAGTTCCTGCGCCCCGCGACGTGGGACGAGGCGCTCGCCGCGAAAGCGGAGTACCCGTCCGCGGTGCCCATCGCCGGCGGCACCGACGTCATGGTCGAGATCAACTTCGACCGGCACCGTCCGCCCGCCCTGCTCGACCTGAACCGCATTCCCGAGCTGCACACGTGGGAGATCGGCGCCGACGACGTGGTGCGCCTGGGTGCGTCCGTCTCGTACACGCGCATCATCGACCAGCTGACGGGCCGGCTGCCCGGTCTGTCGCTGGCCTCGCACACGGTCGGTTCGCCGCAGATCCGCAATCGCGGCACGGTCGGCGGGAACCTCGGCGCGGCGTCTCCGGCGGGCGACGCGCATCCGGCGCTGCTCGCGTCGGGGGGCCGGGTCGAGGTGGCGTCGGCGGAGCGCGGCACGCGGATGATCCCGATCGACGACTTCTATCTCGGGGTGAAGCGGAACGCGCTGGAGCCGGACGAGCTGATCCTCGCGGTCCACGTCCCCTCGGCGACCGCGCCGCAGCAGTTCGCCAAGATCGGCACCCGGAACGCGATGGTCATCGCCGTCTGCTCGTTCGGGATCGCGCTGCACCCGGAGGCGGGCACGGTCCGCACCGGGATCGGTTCGGCGGCGCCGACGCCGCGCCGGGCGACGGCCGCGGAGGAGTTCATCGCGGCCGAGCTGGCCGACACCGGCGGGTGGGAGACCCGCGGCGAGCTGGGCGAAGCCGTGGTCCGGCGGTTCGGCGAGTTGGTGGCGGAGGCGGCGAGCCCGATCGACGACGTGCGCGGCAGTGCCGCGTACCGCCGCCACGCGCTCGCGGTGCTGGCGCGCCGGACGCTGACCTGGAGCTGGACCGAGTTCCGCGCCGCCGGGAGGGCCGCCGCATGAGGGTCACCTTCACCGTGAACGGCCGCCGGACCGAAGCGGACGACGTGTGGGAGGGCGAGAGCCTGCTGTACGTGCTCCGCGAGCGTGTCGGCCTCCCCGGCTCCAAGAACGCCTGCGAGCAGGGCGAGTGCGGCAGCTGCACGGTCTACCTGGACGGCGACCCGGTCTGCTCGTGCCTGGTCGCGGCCGGCCAGGTGCAGGGCCGCGAGGTCCGCACCGTGGAGGGCCTGGCCGACGGCGACACGCTCGATCCCGTGCAGCAGGCGTTCCTCGAAACGGGTGCCGTGCAGTGCGGCTTCTGCACCCCCGGTCTGCTCGTGCAGACGCACGACCTGCTGGAGCGCAAGGCGCAGCCGAGCGACGCGGAGATCCGCGAGGCGCTGTCGGGCAACCTGTGCCGCTGCACCGGCTACGAAAAGATCATGGACGCGGTGCGTCTCGCCGCGGCCCGCAAGGCGGACTCAGCCACCCCGCAAGCCCGTTGATCGTTACCGGTTGATCTTCCGGGCAGGTGCGACCCATCTGCCGGAAGACACCGTAAACGCGCCCCCGAACGCACAATCCGGCCCCGCGCGCCGCCGCGCCTGCCCGCTGCGGCATGCTCTCGCGCGCGCGGAGCCCGGCTCCGCACCACCCCAACAACGGCCTCAGACACTTGGGAGTGGTCCATGACGCAGATTTCTGTGCACTCGGACTCAGAGCAAGGCCCCAGAGAACCCGGCACCCCGGCCCCGCCGGGCCGCGGGGGTCCCTTGGACTCGTACTTCAAGATCAGCGCGCGCGGCAGCTCGGTCGCGCGCGAGTTCCGCGGCGGCGTCACGACCTTCATGGCGATGGCGTACATCCTGCTGCTCAACCCGATCATGCTGGGCGGCGCGGACGTCGACCAGCACAAGCTCGACCCGAGCCAGGTCACCACGGTGACGGCGCTCGCGGCGCTGGTGACGACCATCCTCATGGGTGTCGTCGGCAACGCGCCGCTGGCGCTGGCGGCCGGGCTCAGCGTGTCCGGCGTGGTCGGCAACGCGGTGATCCTGGAGATGACGTGGCCGCAGGCGATGGGCCTGTGCGTCATCTACGGCGCGATCATCATGATCATGGTCTTCTCGGGGCTCCGGGAGATGGTCATGAACGCCATCCCCATGTCCGTGAAGCACGCGATCACCATAGGCATCGGCCTGTTCGTCGCGATGATCGGCTTCGTGAACGCGGGCTTCGTGGGCCGCAACCCGGCGCCCGGCGGCGGTCCGGTGACCCTCGGCGCCGGCGAGGAGCTGGCGGGCTGGCCCGTGGTGGTCTTCGCCATCACCACACTGGTGATCTTCATGCTGATGGCCCGCAAGGTGCGCGGCGCGATCCTCATCGGCCTGGTGATCGGCACGATCGTGGCGATGGTGGTCAACGCCGTCGCGGACGTCCCGGCGAAGGCGTGGGGCATCGCGGTGCCGGAGCTGCCCGACAAGATCGTCGAGTCGCCGGACTTCGGGCTGCTGGGCGACGTCGACCTGTTCGGCGGGTTCTCGCGCGCGGGCGGCATCACCGCGTCCGTGCTGGTCTTCACCCTCGTGTTCGCGGGCTTCTTCGACGCGATGGCGACGATCATCGGCATCGGCTCGGAAGCGAAGCTGGTCGACGAGAAGGGCCGCATGCCGGGTCTCAACAAGGCCCTGGCGGTGGACGGCGCGGGCGGCATGATCGGCGGCTTCGCGGGTGCGTCCGGCCAGACGGTCTTCGTCGAGTCGGCGACCGGTGTCGGCGACGGCGCACGCACCGGCCTGTCCAGCATCGTCACCGGCAGCCTGTTCGGGATCATGCTGTTCTTCACGCCCGTCGCGGGTATGGTGCCGGGCCCGGTCGCGGCATCCGCCCTGGTGGTCATCGGGTCGATGATGATCACTCAGGTGCGGCACATCGACTGGGAGGACCTGTCGGCGTCGGTACCGGCCTTCCTCACGATCGTGATCATGCCGTTCACCTACTCGATCACCGCGGGTGTGGCGGCGGGCGTCGTCTCGTACACGCTCATCAAGACCGCGCAGGGCAAGTGGCGCGATCCGGGCGTCCTCATGTGGATCCTCGCCGTGGCCTTCGTGGCCTGGTACGCGCTGCACCCGATCAAGGAGGGGCTCGGGGTCAGCTGACCCCCTCCCCGGCGTGGGCGGTTGATCCTCGGCGTCTTCCGAGCAACCGTGGGGAGATGACGATGTTCGACATCGTGTCCGAGCTGACCGCGTGGAAGGCCGACGCCAAGCCTTTCGCCCTGGCCACGGTCGTCGACGTCGCCGGCAGCGCGCCCCGCCTCCCCGGGGCGGCGCTGGCCGTGAACGCGGACGGCGAGGCCGTCGGCAGCATCTCCGGCGGGTGCGTGGAAGGCGCCGTCTACGAACTGTGCCGCGAGGCGCTGGAGACCGGAACCCCGGTGCTCCGGCGCTTCGGGTACAGCGACGAGGACGCGTTCGCCGTCGGCCTGACGTGCGGCGGCGTGATCGACGTGTTCGTACACCCGGAGCCCGCCGCGGACGCGGCGCTGCGGTCGATCGCGGACCGGCGCCCGGTCGCGGTCGCCCGGGTCGTCGCCGGTCCCGCGCACCGGCTCGGCGCGACCCTCGTCGTACACGGGCCCGACGAAGCACTCGGCAGTCTTGGCGGCACGCCGGCGTTCGAGTCCGCGGTCCGCCGCGAGACCGCCGCGATGCTCGACACCGGCCGCTGCGGCCGGGTCACCTACGACTCCGACGGCCGCCCGTGCGCCGCCGCCGGGCCGGACAGCGCGACGGTGTTCGTCGAGGCGTACACGCCGCCCCCGCGCATGATCGTCTTCGGTGCGGTCGACTTCGCCGCGGCGGTGGTGAAAGTCGGCAAGTTCCTCGGCTACGACGTGACCGTCTGCGACGCCCGCGAGGTCTTCGCGACCCGCCGCCGCTTCCCCGACGCCGACCACGTCGTCGTCGACTGGCCGCACCGCTACCTCGATTCGATCGAGGTCGACGGCCGCACGGCGCTGTGTGTCCTCACCCACGACGCGAAGTTCGATATCCCGCTCCTGAAACGGGCGTTGCGCCTCCCCGTGGCCTACGTCGGCGCAATGGGCTCGCGCCACACCCACGAGACACGCCTCGCCAAACTCCGTGAAGTCGGCCTGACCGAAGCGGAGTTGGCACGCCTTCGCGCCCCCATCGGCCTCGACCTCGGCGCCCGCACACCCGAGGAGACGGCGATCGCGGTGGCCGCGGAGATCATCGCGCACCGCCGCGGCGGGTCGGGTGTACCGCTGTCGGTGACCCGCGGCCCGATCCACCACGACGGCCGCGGATCGATCCCGCCGTCGATCACTCCATCGATCACCCCGTCACTCGCCCCGAACGCGCCCGCGCGCAGCGCGCCGACGGGCCACCACGCGGCCTGAGCCCCGCCGCGCACACGCCCCCAATTCGGATTCATCGCCCGGCCTTTCACAACGGTTTCGTGTACTCGACACGTGTCGACCTTGAATTCCGTTTATCGGCCGTTGACATCGCATGATGAACCAGCGCTTAATGGCAGGCTGGACTTTCGATCCCGGAGGGGAGCCAGGTGCACGAAAGGACAAGATCGATACGAAGTCGGCCGCGCCGCACGGGCGTCGCCGCCGGGGCCGCGCTGGCCCTGTCGGCCGCCGGACTGGCGGCCGTGCTCGCGCCCGCGGCCAACGCCGCGGCCCCGGTGACGCTCACGACCCACTGCGTCCTCCCGGCCGGCCTGGGCGAAGGGGAGGGACCGCAGGACGTGACCGTCGAACTCACGCCCGCGGTCGTCGCCCCCGGCGGCTCGGTACACGCCAAGATCACCCTTGGCCCGGGCAGCACCGCGAACGCGACAGGCGCCGCGCAGGCCCCGACCACACCGAGCATCGACCTCGTGATGCGCGGCGGCGCAACCGGCACCGTCACGGTGACGGGTCCCGAGGTACCGCTCGACTCCGCCCCCGGCGTGGTGCCGATGATCCCGCCCTACGAGGGCGACTTCACGGTCCCGGCGGAGGCGAACGGCCCCATCGAGTTCACCGTCGGCAGGCTGGTCACGTCCGTGCGGACGGACACCGACCCGCAGCAGACCGTCTGCGCGGTCGTCGCGGGCGGCGACCTGGCGGCGGCCGCGGTCACCGCGGACGTCAACGCACCGCCTACACCGACACCGACCCCGTCGACACCGGCCACGCCGACGTCACCGGGACGGCCGACGGCACCGTCTACGTGGACGCCGCCGACCACCCCCACCCAGCCGAGCGACCCCGCGGCCTCGCCCACGGCGGACCCGACCGGCTCGGCACCGGGGACCGCCACGGGCACCCCGCCCGCCACCGGCGGGGCGACATCGGCCCCGGCAACCCCGGCAGCCGGCGGCACGCCGTCCACCCAGGCGGCCGCACCACCGGCCAAGGCACCCGCGCAGGTACCCGCGTCACCCGCGCGAGCCCCCCTCGCCGCGGACGGCACCGGCCCCGGCGCGCAACCCGCCGCCGTCCAGCTGCCGCCCACGCTGGCCATGGCCCAGAACGGCGGGGCGATCGACTTCGGCACGGTCGCGCTCAACGGCCAGGCCCAGACGGTCAACGGCACGCTCAACCAGGTCACCGTCACCGACGGCCGGGGCACCAACCTCGGCTGGTCGCTCACCGGCACCATGAGCGACCTCCTCTCCGCCAACGGCACCGACAAGATCCCGGCCGGCAACATCGGCTGGACTCCGTCGTGCGCCGCCCAGGAGGGCAGCCTCAGCCAGGTCGCCAACGGCCCGGCGGGACAACTGGGGGCGGTCCCGACCACGCTGTGCAGCCAGGCGGCAAGCGAGCAGACCACCGGCGGCGTCTTCACGGCGGACGCGGGGATGACGCTCACCACTCCGCAGTTCACCGCCTCGGGCGGTTACACGGGAACGCTCACGCTGACCCTGATCTGAGCGGCCTCACCGGTCGACCGCGGACCGCCTGCCGGAATCCGGCAGGCGGCCGCACCACCGGTACGGCGCCTCTCTCAGCGTGCGGCACCGCACCAACCCGCGGTGCCGCACCCCGGCGGGTACCCGCCCTCCACGGCGCCATCGTGCATTCCGACACGTTCTCGATCGGCACCGAGAAGGGAAGCACCATGACATCCGTGGCCAAACGTTTTTCCGCAACTGCCGCCGTAGCGGCGGTCGTGACCGCGGGGACGGTCGCGCTGGCGGGGCCGGCCGCGGCCGCGCCGGGGAATGCGACGTACGACTGCGGATCGGGATTCTCCGCGGTGGGCATGAAGTTCGACCGCAGCGCGACCAGAGTCGTCGACACGATCAACGTGCCGATCACTACCCCTGTCACCATGCAGGTGAGTGCGGCCCTCGACGGCGTCGGCACGCTGACCGCGACGCTCGCTCCCGGGTCCTACCCGGCGATCACCCTCATCAGCCAGCTGGGGTACCCGACGCTCACCACCGCACCGCACGTCGTCTCGATCACGTACGCCGGCAACGGCGTACCCACCGTGGTCTGGAACTGCATCCTCACCTCCGACCAGGGAGGCTGGCCGGTCTGACCGAGCCGCCGCACGCACTCCGCACGGCACGGCAACGGCAGCAGCCCCGACGCGCGTCGCGCGTCGGGGCTGCTGCCGTTGCCGTCCGATCCACCATCACCGGAATTCGGCGTGTCGCCGCTTTCGCGAATTCGCACCACCCCACGGCGCCACCCGGAAATACCGCCGCGGCACCGAATTCACGGCCTTCCCCTTCCTTTTTCCGATGCGTCGATCAGATGAGCGTGAGCGTCAACGTCCCCGTGTAGGCACCCGCCGCACCGAACTTCGGTGTGGTCAGGGAGACCTCGGCATCCGCGGTGAACTTGCCGCCCGAGGTCTTCCCGTCGGCGGTGACGCTGCACAGCGTCGATGCCGAACTCAGCGGGCCCGCCTGTCCGTTCGCCACCGAACTCAGGCTCCCCGCGGTGGCGGCGCACGAAGGCGTCCACGCAAGGTTCCCCGCCGGGATCTTGTCGGACCCGTTGGCGGCCACCAGGTCGGTCATCGACCCGGTGAGCGACCACCCCAGGTTCCCGCCGCGCGCGTCGACGACGGTCACCTGGTTCAGGTTCGCCTTGACCGTCTGCGCCTCGCCGTTCATCGTCACGGTCCCGAAGTCGAGACCGTCAGCGGCTTGCGTCATCGCCAGCGCACCGGGCGCCAGCGTGACCGACGCGTTCTGCGTCTGCGCCGGGACGGAGCGCACCGTGAACGGGATCAGGACCACGGTGTCCGACGACGGGTAGCGCACCCGGATGTGGGTCGTGCCGCTTTCGCTGATGGTGAGTTGCGTACTGAAGGCTCCGTGGCCGTCGGTGTTTCCGTCGACCGAGTCACCGGTGATGACGCCGTCCTTGTTGACGGCCGCGACCTCGACGTTGTCGATCGCGGGCCAGTTCTGCCCGGTGACGGTGACCACGTCACCCACGCCCCCCACGTTCGGGGTCGCGGTCGCGGTGGCCGGGTCGGTCGGCACGTAGGTGCTGACGGCGATGGGGTACGACGCGAACTTGACCCCGTCCGACACCTTGACCGTGTACGAGCCGTCCGCCGCGAACATGCTCAGCGTGGCCTTGCCGGACAGCTTGCCCTGCCCGTCGATCACCAGAGTGTTGGCGCTGAACCCGCCCGCGTTGCAGTTGGTGCCGTCGGGTGCGCACAAGAGCAACTGAGGTGCCGCGCTCGGCGCGAAGTTGCTGCCCGACAGTTCGATGTCCCACGCCTGATGGGACTCCGCCGGGCCGGTCAGCACCGGATCGGCGGTCTGCTGCCCCTCCACCGCCAGCGTCGCCACGACCCCCGGCACCTGGCCGGCCGCCGGATCGCACGACGTCGTCGACTTGATGGCGCCCAGGCTGGTGACCGTCCGGTAGCCCTTCGGCGCCAAGGTCAGCGTCCCCGGTGCGGTGAGCACGAACGTGCCGGTCATGTCGGAGACTCGCAGCGGCTCCCCGGGATTCGCCGGCGGGTTCACCGCCGGGCCCTGGATCTGCACCACATCCGTCTGGGCGCCGGACAGCGCGATGTCGCCGAACGGCTGCGTCGAGTTCTCCGGCACGCCCGCCGGGCTGTTCACCGGGACGGTGTTGTACGCCTGCCACTTCCAGTCGATCCGGACCGTCTCCCCGACGGCGTACGTGTCCTTCACCGGCGACACCGTGACGTCGGCCCTTGTCAGCGATTCCCCGACCGGCCCGATGAAGTCGTTCTTGCACGCCGACGTATAGCTGACCTCCGTCGCCTGCGCCCCCGGCGCCACCGCGACCACCGCCCCGGCGATCCCCAGCAGACCGGCCAGGACGGCCGCGCGTGTTCGTGCCGCTCTTCGCGTGTGCATGTCGGTGCGCTCCTTGTCAGATGAGCGTCAGGGTGAGGGTGCCGGTGTAGCCCCCGGCGGCACCGAACTTCGGCGTCGTCAGCGAGACCTCTGCGTCGCCGGTGAACTTGCCGCCGGACGTCTCCCCTTCGGCGGTAACGCTGCACAGCGTCGACGCAGCCGAACTCAACGGCCCCGCAGCACCGTTGGTCACCGTGCTCAGGCTCCCGGCCCCGGCCGCACACGACGGCGTCCACGCCAGGTTCCCGGCCGGAATCTTGTCCGTCCCGTTCGCCGCCACCAGATCGGTCATCGACCCCGTCAGCGACCACCCGAGCGTGCCGCCACGAGAATCCGTCACCGTCACCTGGTTCAGGTTCGCCTTGACCGTCTGCGCCTCGCCGTTCAGCGTCACCGTGCCGAAGTCCAGACCGTCACCCGCCTGCGTCATTGCCAACGCACCCGGCGCCAGCGTCACCGACGCGCTCTGCGACAGCGGCGGAACGGTGAGGACGGTGAACGGCGCGTCGACGTTGAGCGCACCGAAGTCGGAGAGGCGGATCACGGTGGTCGCCGGGTTCGAGATCGTCATCGCCGCGGTGATGTTGCCCATCTCGTCGGCCACCGCGTTGTCCATGCCGCCCAGAATGTCTCCGTTGGCGTTGGACTCGTACACGATGACGCCGGTGAGCGGCGGGAAGTTGACGCCCTTGATGGTGACCATGTCACCGACCTTCCCCGCACTCGGAGTCGCCGTCGCGGCAGGCTGCCCGGCCGGCACATAAGGCGTGATGCTGATCGGGTACGACGCCGATTTGGCCCCGTCGGAGACCTTCACCAGGTACGCACCGTCCGGCAGTACGGTCGGGATGGTCATCAACGTCGCTTTGCCGGACAACGCGCCTTGCGCGTCGACAGCCAGGGTGTTCGCGGTGAACTTCCCGGCGTCGCAGTTCGAGCCATCGGCGGCGCACAGCGACAATTGCGGCGTGGCGTTGGGCGCGAAGCCGCTGCCGGTCAGCTCGATCTCCCACCCGCGGTGGGACTCCGGCGGCCCCGACAGCACCGGGTCAGACGTCTGCTGTCCCTCCACGGCCAGCGTCGCCACGACCCCCGGCACCTGACCGGCCGCCGGATCGCACGTCGTCGTCGATGAGATGCCCCCGAGGTTGGTGACCGTCTTGTAGCCCTTCGGTGCAAGAGTCAGCGTCCCCGGCGCGGTAAGCACGAATGTGCCGGTCATATCCGTGACCTTCAGCGGCTCCCCGGGGTTCGCCGGCGGGTTCACCGGCGTCCCTTGGATCTGCACCACACCGGTCTGCGCACCGGACAGCGCGATGTCGCCGAACGGCTGCGTCGAGTTCTCCGGCACGCCCGCCGGGCTGTTCACCGGGACGGTGTTGTACGCCTGCCACTTCCAGTCGATCCGCACCGTCTCCCCGACGGCATACGTGTCCTTCACCGGCGACACCGTGACGTCGGCCTTCGTCGACGACTCCCCGACCGGCCCGATGAAGTCGTTCCTGCACGCCGAGGTGTAACTGACCTCCGTCGCCTGTGCCCCGGGCGCCACCGCGACCACCGCTCCGGTGATCCCGATCAGACCGGCCAGGACGGCCGCGCGTGTTCGTGTCGTTCTTTGCGTCTGCATGTCGGTGCGCTCCTTGTCAGATGAGCGTCAGGGTGAGGGTGCCGGTGTAGCTCCCGGCGGCACCGAACTTCGGCGTGGTCAGCGAAACCTCGGCCTCGGCCGTGAAGTTGCCGCCGGAGGTCTTCCCGTCGGCGGTGACGCTGCACAGCGTCGACGGGGTCTGCCCCAACGCTCCCGCCGTACCGCTCGCGACCGTGCTCAGACTCCCGGCCCCGGCCGCACACGACGGCGTCCAGGCGAGGTTTCCCGCCGGGATCTTGTCCGTCCCGTTGGCGGCGACCAGGTCGGTCATCGACCCGGTGAGCGACCACCCCAGGTTGCCGCCGCGCGCGTCGAGGACGGTGACCTGGTTGAGGTTCGCCTTCACCGTCTGGGCTTCGCCGTTGAGCGTCACCGTGCCGAAGTCCAGACCGTCGCCGGCCTGAGCCATCGACAGAGCCCCGGGCGCCAGCGTCACCGACGCGTTCTGCTGCACCGCGGACCCGGTGATCGTGAACGGGAACCTCACCGCCGTGTCTTCGTTGCCGCCTTGCATGACCTGGATCTTGCGAACCCACTCGTTGTCGATGGTGAAGTCCGCCGCGAACTTGCCGTCCGGCGTCGCCTTGACGCTGACGACCGGGGCCAGCCAAAAGTCGTCGGAGTCGAGGGCAAGCACCGCTATTTCGGCGTTCGCGTCCCAGTTCTCGCCCGTGACGTGCACGACGGTGCCGATCGGCCCGCTGGTCACATTCCCGATCGCCGTGTGCGGCCCGCTCGGCACGAACTTCGTGATCGTCATGACGTGCGTCGCGGACTTCGTCCCGTCCGAGACACGCACCGCGTACGAGCCGGTCGGGATGCCCAGCCCGGCGATCGTCGCTTTCCCCGACAGCTTGCCCTGGCCGTCGATGACCAGGGTGTTCCCGGCGATCTTCGCCGCGTCGCACGCGCTGCCGTCCGCCGCGCACAGCGACACCTGCGGTGTGGCGTTCGGGGCGAAGTCGTGCCCGGTGAGGTCGATCGTCAGGCCGGGCATCGAGTCGCTCGGGCCGTCGAGCACCGGTTCGGTGCTCTGTTGCCCTTCGACGGCGAGCGTCGCGGCGATGCCGGGCACCTGTCCGGCGGCCGGGTCGCAGAGGGTGGTGGACTTGGCGATGCCGACGTCGGTGACGGTCTTGTAGCCCTTGGGTGCGAGGGTGACCGTGCCCGGCGAGGTGAGCCGGAGCGTGCCGATCATGTCCGCGACCTTGAGCGGCGTTCCCGCGTCCGCGGCCGGATGCTGTGCCGGGCCTTCCAGCGCGACCGCGTCGGTCTGCGCGCCGGACACGATGATGTCGCCGTACGGGGTCGTGGAGTTCGCCGGGATGGTCGTCATCGGACTGTTGGCCGGCACGTTGTTGTAGGCCAGCCACTTCCACGTGACGGTAACCGTGTCGCCGACGCTGTAGGTGGCCTTGACCGGCGATACCGAGATGTCGATCTTGGTCGCGGTTTCGCCGACCGGACCGAGGAAGTCGTTCTTGCACGCCGAGGTGTAGTCGACCTCGGCGGCGTGCGCGGCCGGTGCGCTCAGCACCACCGCCCCCACGACGCCGAGCGACGCCGCCACCGCGGCCGCGGAGGCCCGGACAGTTCTTCGCCCTTGCATCAGGTACCGCACTCCTTGATCAGATAAGGGTGAGGGTGAGCGTCCCGGTGTAGCCGCCGGACGCCCCGAACTTCGGTGTTGTCAGCGCCACTTCCGCGTCGGCGGTGAAGCGGCCGCCCGACGTCTTGCCGTCCGCCGCCACGCTGCACAGCGTCGAGGCCGCCGAACTCAGCGGACCGGCGGTGCCGTGGGTCACGGTGCTGAGGCTCCCCGCCCCGGCCGCACACGACGGCGTCCACGCGAGGTTCCCGGCCGGGATCTTGTCGGTCCCGTTGGCGGCCACCAGGTCGGTCATCGAACCCGTCAGCGACCACCCGAGCGTCCCGCCCCGCGCATCCGTCACCGTCACCTGGTTCAGGTTCGCCTTGACCGTCTGCGCCTCGCCGTTCAGCGTCACCGTGCCGAAGTCCAGGCCGTCACCCGCCTGTGTCATGGCCAAGGCGCCCGCGTTGAGCGTGACCGACGTGGTCTGGCCGCTCTGCCCATGGATCGTGGTGAACGGGATCCGCACGACCTCGGTCGCCGAGGTGCCGCGCCGGACGCGGATCGTCGCCGTGGCCGGGTCGGTGACGGTGAACTGCGTCGGCGGGAGGACCCCCTCCGCCGTGGCGAACACGCTGATGCGGCCGAGCAGCGGAAAGCCGTCGGCATCCAACGCGTCGATGCCGACGCCCCCGTTCGCGCGCCAGTTGTCCCCGTGGATGGTGACCACAGTCCCGACGGGCCCGGTCGTGATGTCGGCGACCGCGGTCGGCTTGCCCACCGGAGTGAATACCTTGATGGTGATCGGCGCACGCACCACCGACACCCCGTCGTAGACCTCGACCAGGTACTGCCCGTCGGGCAGACCGGTCGCCGCCAGTTTCGCGGTCCCGGCGAGCGTGCCCGAGCCGTCGATCGTCAGGTTCCGCGCGGTGAAGCGGCTGCTCAGACAGTTGTTGCCGCCGGTCTCGCACAGCTTGACCTTCGGTGTCGCGTTCGGCGCGAAGCCCGTGCCGCCGAGTGCGACGTCCGCGCCCGGCCGCACCTCGCCCGACGGCACGACAAGCTGCGGCCCGGCCGGGATCTCTCCGGGTTCGACGATGATCGACGTCGACTTCGTCGGCGAGGTCACCGGGAGGCACTGGGTCTCCGCGTCGAACGTCCCGAAGGCCGTGAACGTCGAATACTGCTTCGGCGTCAGATCGAGCGTGCCCGCCGCGGTCAGCAGCATCGGCGCCGACATGTCGGTGATGATCAGCGGCTGCCCCTTGGGCGTCTGCGCGTTCTTGCGCTCGCCTTCCACGGTGAACACGCCGTTCTGCGCGCCGCTCAGGGTGATCTGCCCGACGGGCAGCGTGGAGTTCTCGGGCAGATAGTCGATCGGACTGGCCTCCGGCACGTTGCTGTACGCGCCCCACTTCCACGACACGGTGACCACCTCGCCGACGCGGTACGTCGGCTTGGCCGGCGATACGGAGATGTCGACCTTGGTCTCGGACGGCGGAATCGGCAGCCCCGGCGCCAGCACGTTGGTGCACTGGGAGGTGTAGGTCACCTGCTCGGCGTGTGCCGCGGGCGACAGCACGACCGCTCCGACGGAAGCCACGGCTCCGGTTAGCAACGCGACGGCCAGCCGACGTAGTTCGAATCTGGGCATGGTCTCTCCTTGGTGCGGAGCATCCGGCTGATCGAGGGCCGGGCACAGCGCTCTGTTGGGGATGTCAGATGAGAGTGAGCGTGAGCGTTCCGGTGTACGCACCCGCCGCGATGAATTGCGGCGTGGTGCGGGTGAGCGCCGCATCGGCGGTGCCGGAGTTCACGGTGCCGAAGCTGTCCGCGCCCGCGGCACACGACGGAACCCAGGCGAGGTTCCCCGCCAGGATCTTGTCCATGCCGTTGGCCGCGACCAGGTCGGTCATCGAACCGGTGAGCACCCAGCCGAGGTTGCCGCCGCGCGCATCCTGACCCAGCGGATGAAGCACCGGCCCCGGGCGCGCGGTTCATGCGCCCGGGGCCGGTACTGTGCCGTCCGCATTGTCCGGGATCACGAACTGCCGTGGTCCCGGCGCTGCGTCACGGGGTGATCGTGAACGACGCCTGCGCCTTCTTGCTCGGGGCGAAGGTCTCCGACGCGACGAGCGCAACGGTGTTCGGGTCCTGGATCTTCGTCCAGGTCACCCAGTTGCCCGCGCAGTCCGCCTGCGCGTAGCTGTAGTCGTCGGTGACCTGGCCGGCCGCGTTGATGCCGTAGATCTTGATCCAGGTGCAGTTCGCGTAGTCCTTGCCGGTGATGGTGACCCAGGTGCCGAGCGGACCGTGGTCCGGCGACAGGCTGATCCAGCGCTGCTGCACCGTGATCGGCGCGGACGCCGAGACGCCGGCCGCGGTGACCTTGACGGTGTAGTTGTTGAACGCCACGCTGCCGCCGATTGTCACGGAGCCGCTGAGCGCGCCGCTCGCGTTGACGGACAGCGTCGAGTTGGTCAGCGACGCCGCGTTGCAGTTGTTGCCCGCCGTGTCGCAGAGGGCAGCGGTCGGCGTGGCACCCGGCGCCCAGTGGGCGCCGCTCAGGTTCACGACACCATTACGGTGCGTGATCTGCGTGGAGACGGCCACGGTCGGCGGCGCGGTGACGACGGTGAACGGCATGAAGGCGACGTTGGTCGAGGAGATGCCCTCGCGGACACGCACCTTGGTCGTCGCCGCATCGGTGATCGTGTACTGCGCGGAGACGTTCCCGTCAGGGGTGGTGAAGGCCGAGTTCGTGCTGCCCGTCAGATTGCCCGCGGCGTCCATGGCGACGACGGTCACGTTCGAGTTCGGCTTCCATCCGCTGCCGGTGATCGACACATTGGTGCCGACCGGGCCCGTGACCGGCGTCATCGTCGCGTTGCGGACGCCCGGCGTGGGCACGAACGCCTGCACGGTGATGGTGCTCGACGCCTGCTTCGTACCCGCCGTCACGGTGACCGTGTAGCTGCCGTCCGGGATGCCCGCGATCGGGAGGGTTCCGGTGCCGCCGAGTTCCCCGAGCGACGAGATCGCCAGGGTGCTGTTGCTGATCGCCGAGGGGATGCACGCGCCGCCCCCGGTCGGGCAGACGTCCACCGTGGGGGTCTGGCCGACCGGCCAGCCGAGGCCGACGAAGTTGAGGGTGTATCCGGGGCGCACCGTGCCGACCGGCGCGGTCAGCGTCGGCTGCTCGGAACCGGGGCCCTGCACGTTGACGCTGCCGATGCTCGTCGCGCCGGAGACCACATCGCAGGGGGTGTTGTAGGTGCCGCCGAGCACGACCGTCTTGGTATTGGTCTGGATCGGCGTGAAGTTCACAACACCCTGGGCGGTGTTGGGCAGGACGAAGTCGCCCTCGTAGGTGGGGATGATCACCGGCTGACCGTTGGTGGTGCTGATCGGGACGGTCGGACCCGTGACCGTCACGTTGCCGGTCGCCCCACCGCTCATCGCGAGCTGGATGGACGGCGTCGTGGGGATGTTGGAGAGGGTCTGGGTGCTGTTCACCGGACCCGCGCCGAGCGTTACGACGGCGTGCACCTGAGTGCCGGGCGCCGCGTTGGCCGGCGTGAGGGTCACGTCCATGCTCTGCGGACCGGTGCCTTCACCCTGGCCTACCGGCAGCACACAGTGCACGGTCGGGGTGGTGGTACCCGCATAGGCGGCCGGTGCCAGCGCACTCAGCCCGACGCCGCCGGCCAGCAGGCCGGCGCTCACGAGCGCGGCGCCGCCACGCCGCGACAGGACTCTTCCGAAACGAGACACAGGTCTCCTCGACTACTCGCGTACGGAACGGAATGGGAAGGAACCATCGGCCGAAGCAGTGCTGTGTTTGCCGATGCTGGGGCCCGGCAACCGTCGGGTTTCGGCCGCGAACACGGCGAGCCCCCGGCGCATCGTTTGCGTCGATCCCATGGAACTGGAGTCGTACGGTGCGCCGGGGGCCCGGCCGTTCATCCCCACAAGGGGGCCGACGTCCGAGGACGTCAGATGAGGGTCAGCGTGAGCGTCCCCGTGTACGCACCCGCAGCAGCGAACTGCGGGGTGGTGAGCGAGATTTCCGCGTCGCCGGTGAACTTGCCACCGGACGTCGCACCGTTGCTGGCAACGCTGCACAGCGCCGACGGCGTCGTGCCGAGCGCGCCCGCAGTGCCGTTCGTGACGGTGCTCAGACTGCCCGCGCCCGCCGCACACGACGGCGTCCACGAGAGGTTGCCCGCCGGGATCTTGTCGGTCCCGTTGGCCGCGACCAGGTCGGTCATCGAGCCGGTGAGCGACCAACCGAGGTTGCCGCCGCGGGCGTCGAGGACGGTGACCTGGTTGAGGTTCGCCTTGACCGTCTGGGCCTCACCGTTCAGGGTCACACTGCCGAAGTTCAGACCATCCCCGGCCTGCGTCATCGACAGCGCGCCCGGCGCGAGGCTCACGGACACACCCTGCGACAGCAGCGGGGTGGTACGCACGGTGAACGGGATCAGCACGAGCTTGGTGGCCGAAATTCCCTCACGGACGCGGATGTTGACGATGTCCGGGTCGGTGATGGTGAACGGCGCAGAGAACGAGCCCCACGCGTCGGTGAACATCGACTGGGTGGTGCCGATAAGGGAACCATCAGCCTTCATGCCGACGACGGAGACGTTGCTGTTCACCCGCCAGTTCTTACCCGAGATCGTGACGGTCTCGCCGACGCCCGCGACGTTGGGCGAAGCCTTGGCCTCACGCGGGTCGGCCGGGACGTACATCGTGATGTTGATCGGGTACGAGGCGGACTTGACGCCGTCCGACACCTTGACCGTGTAGCTGCCCGCCGGAACCTTCGAGGGGTCGGCGCTCAGCGTGGCCTTGCCGGTGAGCTTGCCCTGACCGTCGATGGCCAGGGTGTTGGACGCGAACCTGGCCGCATCGCAGTTGCCTCCGTCGGCCCCGCACAGCGAAAGCTGCGGCGTGGCGTTCGGCGCGAAGTTGCTTCCGGACAGGTCGATTTCCCAGCCCGCGTGGGACTCGGCCGGGCCGGTGACCACCGGGTCGGCGGTCTGCTGACCTTCGACCGTGAGCGTGGCGGAGATGCCCGGGACCTGTCCCGCGGCCGGGACGCACGTGGTCGTCGACTTCGCGATGCCGGCGTCGGTGATGGTCCGGTAGCCCTTGGGAGCCAGGTTCAACGTGCCCGGCGCCGACAGGGTGAACGTGCTGGTCATGTTCTCGACCTTGAGCTCTTCACCAGGCGCCGCAAGGGGGTTCTTCTGCGGCCCTTCGAGCGTCCACACGTCCGACTGCGCGCCGGAGAGCTGGATGTCGCCGACCGGCTTGGTCGAGTCGGCAGGCACCGAGATCGGGCTGTTGAGCGGAACCTTGTTGTAGGCCAGCCACTTCCACGTCACCGTGATCTGGTCGCCGACCGTGTACTTGTCCTTGACGGGCGACACCACGATGTCGACCTTGGTGGGGGTGTCGCCCACCGGACCCATGAAGTCGTTGGTGCAGGTGGACGTGTAGTCGACCTCGGCAGCCTGGGCGGCCGGCGACGACAGGATCACCGCGCCTGTCACCGCCAAGACCCCCGTCGCCACAGCGGCCGTGACCCGCCGGGGGCGCATTCTTCGCATCACCAGGACTGTGCTCCTTCGTGAACGGCCCTGCTGCCGGGGGCACCAGGGATATCGGCCGCAGCCGCTGCCCACGATCGAGATCACCAGTCGTCGGCGCCGGGCTAGTGGAACGGCGTGCGGAGGATCGATGGTTCCCGCGGAACTTGCCTGGAATAAGCCCCGAAGTCAATAGGAAAAACAGGTCCTCACCAGTCGACACGTGTCACCAGGAAACGAACCTGACGGTGCGACAGAAAGACGTTATAACCAATCGGTTGCACACGGAACGAAGTGTCCCGATAAACGCCTCGATGCTTATTGACGACATACAGATCAAGCGCTTCACTGTGTGGTGGGCCGCCTCGGATTCGACCGGCCCGCACCAGGCTCCACCGGTTAGGGCCGTTGCCCTGTCCGTGCACCACGCAATCCCGTCGTCAGACCCGGAACGAGCGTCGCGTGCATCATGCGGGCGTCGCGCCGGGTCGGATCCGAAAGGAACGCAGAGCCTTGTCCAAGATCAAGCGCATTGCGGCCGCCGCCGTTGCCACGGCCGGCCTCACGACCGGCGTCATCGTGATGGCCTCCCCGGCGATGGCCGCCCCCGGGTACGCCACCTACAGCTGCACCGGTTTCGGTTCGGTGGACACCGAGTTCGTCCGCTCCGGCACCGCCCTCACCCTCAACGCCGACCTGAGCGGGTCCGGCGGCTACACGGTCCCGACCGGCGGGGCGACGATCAATGCGACCCTCGACGGCGTCGGCACACCGACGGCGACGCTGGCCGCCGGCCACTACGACACCATCAGCCTGACCAGTGGGCCGAGCTTCCCGACCCTGACCCACGCTCCGAGCCAGATCATTCTGAGCATCCCGGGCGGGACCCCCTCCTCGGTGACGTGCAACCTGACGGCCGACAACGGGGGCTGGAACGTCTGATGACCCGTCGACTCCACTGACGCCCCGCACTACGGGGCAGTCCGGCCCGGCTCCGAGCGCCCACGGTTCTCGCTCCTCGTACCGCTAATACGAGGAGAGCCGCGGGCGCTCTCGGCCCGGACGCACCGGCAGGGGCCCGTTCCGTGGGGCTCGGCGGGCGTTCAGGGGGTCAAGGTTAACAACTGTGCATGTCCGGCGGGTTACTCCGAACCCGGCAGCACACGCGGAGTCCCCGCCCGTCCGGGCGGGGACTCCGTCGTATCTCCGGCGCCTTTCATGAGCTCTTCCCCAACGAGCCTTCGAGAGAGGGATACCCGATTTGCCCGCATTGCGAAGCACCCTGATCTCCAGCGCAGCAGTCGCCCTCACGCTCGGCTCCTTCGCGGCGGCTTCGCCCGCAGCAGCAGCCCCGGGCTACGCGAGCTACACGTGCCCGTTCGGGCAGATAGACACCGAGTTCGTGCGTTCGAGTAGCCAGCTGACCCTCACCATAGACGGCACGACCTACCCGAATGGGACGACTGTGACGGCGTCACTCGACGGCACCGGCAGCCTCACCGGAGTCCAATCCGGCCCTCTGCTCACGCTCGTCGGCGCCTTCCCGACACTCGTCGCGGCCCCCTCGCAGATCGGGTTGACCGCGGGTGGATCCGTCACCTGCTACCTCATCGCAGACAACGGCGGGTGGCCCGTCTGACGACTCACCCTCGGCACCGCACACCGACGCCTCCGCCCACCCGGGCGGAGGCGTCGCCGCATGTCCGCATTGCAGCCGAAAAGCCGATCTTGCACAGCCGGAACTGGTGACACGTGTCGCTCTTTACGCCGGCGAGGCGCCGCACCACGAGGCCGAAAGAATCATGGTCAGTCACCGTTGACATGGAGCGATGAAGAGTCTTTAATCGGATCCTCGGAAGCGCCGTCCGGAGACCCCGAGCAACCCCTCCGGAAAGACCATCGCGCGATCGGCCGGGATAATCTCTCGGACGCTTGCGAAACATATGATCGATTATTTTCAAGCGCGGCTATTCGGTCGCGCTAATGGCATTTTCGCAATTACTCGCCGAGGCTCGTCCGCGGTATTCCGTCGGCCGTGCCCGGATATCCCGGAGCCGGGGATTTTGGTTGCCGTGAAACAGAGTCCGGCGATCCGCGCCACAGCGTGTTCGCGGGCCTATTCGCTGAGCCCTCGGCTGCGGCCGCATCTATTACCAACACACCGGTCGGGGCAAAACAAACGTTGTGTGTGCCAGGCCGGGAAGACGGCCCGGAGTCGGGACCTGACAGAGCGTCACATCGGCGCCATTCGGCGCTTCCGAATTTCCCCGGGCAGACGGCCGCTCACTCCTATCGCCGCATACTCCGGGCCCTCCATCGTGGACAACAGACGGAAGCGGTAGGGCGATTCGGAGCATGAACAGAACCGGGCCCGCGAGCCTGCGGTCGCCGCGCGAGCCGGCCGCGGCGGCGCCGACACGCGTTCCGGCTGCAAATTGGGGTTAGACGGTCGCAGTGCCGCGCAGCGTCGGCCGCCCAAACGCTCCGAGCGCTGCCCTCTGCGCTCGCAGCCGTCAGTGGGACGGCGCTGACGGCGAGCTGGCGCGTGGCGGCCCTGACGGACTGGGCCCGGATGGCAACGAGCCACGGCACCGGGAGGCCGGGCGTGCGGGCGGTGACCCAGAGCGACATGCCCCATACGCTGCGGGTTTTCGTGTTGGCACGTAAATGATTTAGCCTGTGCCGAATGATGCCGGAAGCGCGGTTTGTCGGCGGGGTCGTCGACATCGAGTTCACCGCTGACGACGTTGCCCGGACGCGCTTCGCGGTCTCCCCGCTGTGGGAGGTCGTGGCCAGCGTCCGCGTGCTGATGGGTGCGGACGAGCAAGGCCTGCACCGCGTTTGGACCCACCAGGCCCTCGACCGGATCGCCGCGGCGAAGCTCCGGATCCCGATGCTCACCTCGCTGGTCGAGGTCCCGACACTGAGCATCCCGGGCTTCCTTGCGGCACCGCCGACGACGGCGCACCCCACGCTCGACCTCGAACTCGCCGCGCTGCGGGCAACACCACCGGAGTTGGTCCGCACGTCGCCGCTGGGGCCGGTGCGGGCGGTGGCGGCGATGCGGAAGGATCCGGCGCGGTCGCTGGCGATGCTCGCGGAGGAGATCGAGGCGTACTGGGAAGTGGCCATGGCGCCGTTCTGGCCGCGCGTGCAGACTCTGGCGGAGGCCGATGTCCGGTACCGGGCCAAGAGGTTCGCGGAGGGTGGGGCGCAGCGGCTGTTCGCTGATCTGAGCCCGGATGTGTCGTGGCATGGCGACACGCTGCACTTGAGGCACCGGTTCACCAGCGGGCGGAAGACGCTCGGTGGCCGCGGACTGCTGCTCGTACCCTCGGTGTTCGTCGTACCCGAGGTCTTCGTGACCCTCGGGTACGACGAACCCCTGCCGACGCTCCGGTACCCACCACGGGGGGATGTGGGCAACCAGGCGTGGCAGCCGAGGCCGGAGCCCGGCTCCGCGGCGTTGGCGCGCATTTTGGGGCGGGGGCGCGCCAACATTCTCGCGGAGCTTGGGGCCCCGGCGTGCACTGCGGACCTCGCCCGACGGCTCGGGAAGACGCCGGGCGCGATCTCGCAGCATCTGGGGGCGATGCGGGCTGCCGGACTGGTCAGCGCGCACCGCAGCGGTCGGATCGTGTTGTACGCCCGAACGCGGGTGGCAGAGGCGCTATTTGAGCGCCCCGGTGAGTGAGGCCCAAGAGGTGGAGGGGATGAGGAGGTGGCCCCGGGTCGTGTCCTTGGAGTCGCGGACGGGGACGAGGGTGTCGGCCACCATGTTGACCTCCACGCACTCACCACCGTTGCCACCGCTGTGCGAGGACTTCCGCCATGCGTCGGCGACTTCCACGCAGTTGCCTCCTGTCCCGTTGCTGTAGGAACTTGTGCGCCAACTTCGCGCTACCTCCACGCAGTTGCCCCCAGTGGCGTTGCTGTAGGACGACTTGCGCCAGCCCGCAGGCTGCACTACGCGCATTCCGAATAGCCTTCCGCGACTGTCGAGATCAGTTCGAGTGAGGCCATCGGCGACAAGGCGACAGCCCTAGCGAGATCGTAGGACTGTCGGTAGCTGGCTACCAGCGTTGGATCATCCAGCAACAACCCAGTGTGCACGCCCTCGACGTAGGCCAGCGGCGGAGCATCGTCGAAGGTCATCAGCATGAGCGACTCACTGATGTGCCCCTCGGCGCCAGCCGATCGAGGCATCACCTGCACCACGATGCGTCGAGCGCGGATCAGGTCGATGATGTGCCAGAGCTGGTCACGCATCACAGCCGCTTCACCGACGACGCACTGAAGCACGGCTTCGTGCAGCACGAACCAAAGCCGCGGCCCTTCGGCGTCCTTCACGATCGCTGCACGCTCCAGCCGGGCACGCACTCGCTCGCCCACAACGTCATCGGGCACCCAAGGCACCACCGCGTGCGTCAGCTCACGCGCATACTGCTCGATCTGCAGCAGGCCAGGCACGATCATGGGCGCGAACTCGGAGATGCTGTCCGCCCGCTGCTCGAGGTCAACGACCCCGGCAAAGTAGACCGCGTGCTTGGTCTGGTTGACCAGCTCGCACAGCCGGGCCAGCAGGCCACCCGTCTTCAGGATCCCGTCGAGGCGGACGGACATGTCCAACTGGGGTTGGCGCACCGCCGCCTCGATCTGGCCGAGATACGCCCCCGAGCAGAACACCAGCTCCCCCAACCGGTCTTGCGTCAGGTTTGCTTGCTCGCGCAGCCGGCGAAGCTCGGCACCGTAGAACGCACGTGGTGACTTCGACGGGTCCAGGTACTTCGGGCTGCCCATGATCCAATCCCCCTGTCCGGCTTCGCCGTTGCTGGCTGGCCAACGCTGTCAAGACTAACTCCGGACAGCGACGCTGGAACCACACTCTGCAACATTTTCGAGAAGGGGTTCCACTCATGCCACCCGCTTTCGAACGCGTCTTCGACCTCCCCGACGACCCGCGCGCCGCCGGTCTCGCGCGGGCGCACACCCGCGCCTTCCTGCGCGGACGCTCGCTCGCCACCCTTTCGGATGACGCCGAACTGCTCGCTTCCGAGCTGGTGACGAACGTGATCCGGCACGCCGGCGGCCGTCCGCAACTCACTCTCACGAAGGACGCATCCGCGGTTCGCATCGGCGTGTCGGACAAGGGTTTCGGTCTCCCCTCGCTCCAAGCCCCCGACCTGGACACCCTGACCGGCCGCGGCCTGTTCCTCGTCGACCGCCTGTCGGCGCGGTGGGGATTCACGCGTGAGCCAGACTGTTCGACCGTGTGGTGCGAACTGGCCACCTGACCCGCCCCGCCCCCGCCCGCGCCCGAGCCCGCGTACGACCCCAGGAGTCCCAGTGACCGCCAGCAACCCCGGACCGTCCGGAACCGGCACCGGACCCGGCCCCGGACGCCCGCGTGACCCGCGTACCGACGACGCGATCCTCGACGCCGTCCGCGAGCTGCTGCGCGAACAGGGCTACAACCGGCTCAGCATCGAGGGCGTCGCCCGCCGCGCCGGGGTCTCGCGTCCCACCGTCTACCGCCGTTGGCCGACCAAGGCGCACCTCGTCCACGAGGCCGTCTACCCGGCCCAGGACGTGCACTTCACCGCGCCCGACGACGACTCCGCCGAGTCCGCCGCCGGGCGCGACTTCACCGACGACATCGAACGCTTCGTGGAGGCCGCGCTGGTGTCGTTCCAGCGACCGGAAACCGCCTCCGCGGTCCCCGGCCTCCTCGCCGACTACCGCGACCAGCCGGAACTCCGGGAAGCCCTGAACACCCGGCTGGACGCCGTCCGCGCCGCGTTCCGCGACCTGGTCGACGCCGCGGTCGCCCGCGGCCAGGCCCGCGCCGACCTTGACGCGGACCTGCTCTACGACACCCTCAGCGCCGTCGTCCTCTACTCCACCCTGAGCAGCAGCCGCCGTGTTGGACCGGGCTTCGCCCGCTCCGTCGCCGAGCTGGTGGTGCAGGGCGCGGGACGCCCCGCGGCCGACTGAGCCCCCCGCTCGAACCCGTCAGGCATTGCAATCCCCGCATCGCCTGAATATTTTACGAGGCGTAACGTAAAGAAATACGGAGGGCCTCATGGCGACCACCCCCACCCCGCTCACCGAGCCGTCGATCCACAGCGACGGGCTGAACCGCGAGCGGATCCACGCGAACGGCATCACCTTCTCGGTGGTCGTCGAGGGCGACCCGAACGGGCAGCCGGTCCTCCTGCTGCACGGCTGGCCGGACTCCTCCGCGCTGTGGCGGTACCTCGTCCCGGTGCTCGCGGACGCCGGATTCCGCGTCATCGCGCCCGACCTGCGCGGCTGCGGCGACACCGACCGTCCCGAGGACGAGTCGACCTACGCGATCGCGAACATCCTCGCCGACGTCAACGCGATCCTCGACCACTACGGCATCGACAAGGCGCACGTCGTCGGCCACGACTACGGCGCCGTCCTGTCCTGGTCGTTCGCGGGCTACTTCCCGCAGCGCGTCGACCGGCTCACCGTGCTCTCGGTCGGCCACCCGAACACCTTCAAGGAGCGCAGCGTCGAGCAGAACGCCAAGTCGTTCTACGTGCTGCTCTTCCAGTTCCGCGGTGTCGCCGAGACCTGGCTGTCCCAGAACGACTGGGCCAAGCTCCGCGAGTGGCTGGCCAGTTCCCCCGACGTCGACGAGTACGCCCAGCACCTTGCCCGCCCGGGAGCCCTCCAGGCCGCCCTCGCCTGGTACCGCACCAACGTCACCCCGGAATCCCTGGTGACCGACGCGCTCCCCACCCCCACCGTGACCTCCCGCACGATGGCCCTGTGGGGCACCGAGGACATCGCCCTCA
Organism: Yinghuangia aomiensis; assembly: GCF_039542225.1. NCBI lineage: Bacteria > Bacillati > Actinomycetota > Actinomycetes > Kitasatosporales > Streptomycetaceae > Yinghuangia > Yinghuangia aomiensis. The sequence continues at coordinate 41,045 of NZ_BAABHS010000025.1, forward strand.
CCGAGGACTTCATCACCCGCTCCGCCGAGCACGTCGACGCGCCGTTCCGCTACGAGCGCTTCGAAGGTGCCGGGCACTGGCTTTCCCTCGAACGCCCGGCCGAGGTCAACAAGTTCGTGCTGGACTTCCTGACCGGGGAGTGACCCGCGGGTGGCGGCGCAAGGTCACACCGTGACCGGCGCGCCGCCACCTCCGGCGCCACCTCGTCAGGAAGCGCCCACGACCCGCGTCAGCTCGCCGAACGCGACCGGCGCGCCCAGGATCCGCTCGGCGACCCGGTGCCCGGACTGGAAGGCGCCGTCGACCGTGGCCGGCGAGGTCCCCCAGGTGGCTTCGCCCGCGAAGTGCAGGACGCCGTCGACCGGTTCGCCCAGCGCGTCGTGGTCGCGGTGCGACGAGCCCGCGGCGATGTAGGAGTAGGAGCCGAGGGCGAGCGGGTCGCTGCCCCAGCGGGTGATCCAGTGCGCCACGGGCTCGGGCACGGCGTCGCCGTAGATCGCACGGAGGGCACCGACGACTGACGCGACGATCTCGTCGTCCGTCTTCTGCTCGATCTCCCGTGCCCACGCACCCCCGGCGAAGGTCAGCAGCATCGGCTGACCGCTCACCGCGGAGACGTCGTACCAGGAGTGCCACGGGACGCCGGGGCTTCCGTGCTGCCGGATCGCGTAGACGCCGTCCGGCCAGAACCGGTCCGGGAACTGCAGGAAGACCTTGTTGAACACGCCCATGCCGAGCCGCGCGATCGGTCCCGCGACGGCCTCGGGCAACGCGGGCGTGAACGTGATCGCCCCGGCCTTGAGCACCCCGAGCGGCACGGTGACGATCACGTGGCGGGCCTCGAAGGACGCGTCCGCGGTCTCGACCCGCACGCCGTCCGCCGTCCTGGCGACCGCGGTCACCACGGTTTCCAGGCGTACGTCGAGGCCTTCGGCGAGCGTCCGGGGAACCACGTCGTAGCCGCCCGGGAAGATGACCTCGTCGCCGTCGATGGCGTCCTCGTCGAGGCCGTGCGCGTCGACCTGCTCGATCTCTGCGCCGCACTGCTCCTCGGTGCGGTGGCGGTAGAAGGCCCGGAGGCGTTCGACGCGTCCGGCCTCCCAGCCGGTCTCGGCCAGGGTGCGGTCGGTCGCGGTGGCGTAGCTCTCGCCGGGAGCCGCCGCCGCGGCGGTGCGCAGGAGCGCTTCGTCGGCCGCGGCGACGTCGGCGATCCACTGACGGGTCGCCTCGTCGTCCAGCCGTTGCCGCGACTCGTCGTAGTCGGCGATCGGGCGGCCGCCGGCCTGGAAGCTCCCCACGGTGAACTCGCGCGTGTCGATCCCGAGCGCCTCGACCAGGTGCGCGAGCGGGTTGCCGTTGATCCCGTGGATCCACGAGGCGCCGCGGTCGACGGGGAACCCGGCCTCGCGGTCCGTCCACATCCGCCCGCCGATGCGGTCCCGGGCTTCGAGCACCACCACACGCTGTCCTGCGTCGTGCAGCAGCCGCGCCGCCGTAATGCCGGAGATTCCGGCTCCGACGACGATCGTGTCCAGCATCTTCCACCGTTCCCAGGGGACGTTCAGTCGGCATTTGGGAGCGTATCGGGCCGAATCCGGGTGCCGTGTGCGGGGCCGACCGTGCGAGTCGGCCCCGCGGATCGGCACCCGTCCACGTCAGGAGCCGAGGACCGTGCGGATCCGCTCCGCGGTGCCCCGAGGCTGGAAGACGTAGCCGTTGTGGCCGCCCGGGAACAGCTCCAAGGGCGTGCCCAGCTCACCCGCGAGCATCGCGGCGCTCGCGTGCGGCCAGACGTGGCTGGAGTTCTCCCCCGCGGCCGGCACGATCTTCGGCGTCGCGCCCTTGAGCGCGGCCACGTCGAGGAGGTGGGTGCGGATGGCGGGCAGATCGTAGGTCAGGAGCACCTCCGCATCCCGGCGGTGCTCGGGCCGCGGGGTCCGGGTCGGCAGGTCCGGCTCGGCGTCGCTCGCGTCGATGTCGAGGTCGGCGGCGAAGCGGCGCATGGCCGCCACCGCGCCCTCCGCCCGGAAGATCTCCTCGACAGTCTCCAACTGCCCCAGGGCGACGTCGGGTTCCGGCAGCACCTGTGGGACGGCCGGTTCGTGCGCGATCAGCCTCGCGACCTGCTCCGGGTGCCGGACGGTCAGCTCCAGGGCGATCAGAGCGCCGAAGCTCGTGCCGTACACGAACGCGGGCTCCGACGTCAGCGCCGACAGCAGCGCGGAGACGTCCTCGGCGTGCGTGCCGATCGACGTCGCGGGGGCGTCGGCCGTGCTCCCCGCCAGGCCACGGCGGTCGAAGGTCAGGACCCGGTAGCGGTCGGCGAGGTGGCGGGCGAGCGGTTCGTTCGCGTCGACGCCGTGGTGGCCGCCCGCCACCAGCAGGAGCAGCGGGCCGTCCCCGCGGACGGTGTAGCGCAGCCGCGCGCCGGAGACTGCCAGGACGGATTCCGTGACGATTGCTTCCATGATGCGACCACCGATCTGCTCGTCGGACGGGCCCTCGACCGGCCCGCCACCGATCGTGCCGCCGCCGTCAGGACCGCGAAATCGGAGGCCTTCCCCTAGGAGTCGCGCTCCCAGGATGAGCCGCACGCGACCCCGGTGCCCGCCGACACCGCCGGGCTATCCTGCGAAGGCGATGACACCGAACCGCCCCGACCTGGCCGATTTCCTGCGCCGCTCGCGCGAGCGGCTGACGCCGCGCGACGTGGGACTGCCGGAAGGGACGCGCCGCCGCATCCCCGGCCTGCGCCGCGAGGAGGTCGCGATCCTCGCGGGGATGTCCGCCGACTACTACATGCGGCTTGAGCAGGCCCGCGGCTCCCAGCCGTCCATGCAGGTGCTCGCCGCACTGACGGCGGCGCTGCGGCTGACCGAGGACGAGCGGGACCACCTCTACCTGCTGGCCGGGCACCGCCCGCCGGAGGGCGCCCGAGCCGGGGAGTACCTGCGGCCGGGTCTGCGCTACCTCCTCGACCGGCTCGACGACGTGCCCGTGCAGGTGGTGAGCGACCTCGGCGACCTCCTCGCCCAGAACGACCTGGCGCTCGCCCTCTTCGGGTGCGTGTGCACGGTCGCCGAGGAAGACCGCAACATCGTGCTGAGCTGGTTCACCGACGCCGACGTGCGCGGCCATTTCGCCGCCGAGGAACACGACGAGCAAGCCCGGCAGCTGGTCGCCGACCTGCGCGCCGCGACGACCCGCCGCGGCGACGACGCGGCCTCGCGCGCGTTGGTGGCCCGACTCCAGGCCGCGAGCCCGGAGTTCGCCGAACTGTGGGAGCGGCACGAGGTCGCCGTGCGCCGCTCGCACCCCTACCGGCTCGTGCACCCCGACCTGGGGCGGATCGACCTCGACTGCGAAGTCCTGGCCACCCCCGCCGCGGACCAGCGCCTGCGGATCTTCACCCCGCCGCCCGGCGGCACCTCGGTCCTCGACGAACTGCGCGTGCTCGGGCCGCAGCACCGGCATCGCGCGGCCGCACCGTAGATCCGCCACGCCCTAGCCCCTTGACCGGCTCACCGCCGCCCTCGATATTCGGCGCATGCCGACCCCGGATCCGGACCCACGCACGGCCGTCACCCCGGCCATCGACGCCGCCGGCCTCACCGTCGTACGCGGCGGCCGCACCGTCCTCCACGACCTGACCTTCACCGTCCCGCGCGGCAGCGTCACCGGCCTGCTGGGGCCGAGCGGCTGCGGCAAGACCACGCTCATGCGCGCCCTGACCGGCGTCCAGGCGCACGTCCAAGGCACCCTCACCGTGCTGGGGCGCCCCGCCGGACACGCAAGCCTCCGCACCCGGCTCGGCTACGTCACGCAGGCCCCGTCCGTCTACACGGACCTCACCGTGCGCGAGAACCTCGACTACTTCGCCGCGTTGCTCCGCGTCCCCAAGAACGACGTCGACCGCGTGATCCACGAAGTCGACCTGGACGCGCACGCCAAGGACCGCGTCTCGCACCTCTCCGGCGGCCAGCGCGCCCGCGTCTCCCTCGCCGCGGCGCTGCTCGGCACACCCGAACTCCTCGTGCTCGACGAACCCACCGTCGGCCTCGACCCCGTGCTCCGCCGCGACTTGTGGGACCTCTTCCACCGCCTCGCCGCGGACGGCGTCACGCTGCTGGTCTCCAGCCACGTCATGGACGAAGCGGACCGCTGCCAACGCCTCCTGCTCCTCCGCGACGGCAGGCTCCTCGCCGACGAGACCCCCGCGTCCCTGCGGGAAACCACCGGTGCCGCGGACGCCGAGTCCGCCTTCCTCGCCCTCATCGAAGCGGGTGCGGATGCGGGCGCGGGCGCCGAAGGCCCCGAGGGTGCCACCCGTGCCGGCGGAGAGGCCGATCCACGATGACCCCGCTCCTCGCCACCGCCCGCCGCGTCCTCGCCCAACTCCGGCACGATCCGCGGACGATCGCCCTGATGCTGCTCGTCCCGTGCCTGCTGCTCGCCCTGCTGCGGTGGCTCTACGCGGGCAACGCACCGATGTTCGACCGCATCGGCGGCCCGCTGCTCGGCATCTTCCCGTTCGTCGTCATGTTCCTCGTGACCTCGGTCGCCACGCTCCGGGAACGCTCCAGCGGCACCCTGGAACGCCTTCTCACGCTGCCCATCCGCAAGTTCGACCTCATCGGCGGCTACGGCCTCGCCTTCGGCCTGATGGCGGTGCTGCAGGCCCTGCTCGCCACCGGGCTGTCCCTCGGGCTGCTCGGCCTCGACATCGCCGGGTCGACGTGGCTGCTGCTCCTGGTCGCCGTCCTCGACGCACTGCTCGGGCTTGCCCTCGGGCTGCTCGTCAGTGCCTTCGCCGACACGGAGTTCCAGGCCGTGCAGTTCATGCCGGCGGTCGTTCTCCCTCAGTTCCTGCTGTGCGGGCTCTTCGTCCCCCGCGACGACATGCAGCCGGCGCTGCGCGTGATCTCCGACGTCCTGCCGCTCTCCTACGCCGTGGACGCCATGAACCAGCTCACCACGTCATCCCACGTCGGCGGCGACTTCGTCGTCGACATCGCCGTCGTCGCGGGCAGCGCGGCAGCAGCCCTCGTGCTGGGTTCGATGACCTTGCGCCGAAGGACGGCGTAGCGCTTCCCCCGAATGGCGGATTGGTCCTACGACCCCAACTCGGCAGACTCGTCCGGGGATTCGCACCAACGAGTCCTGTCCCGGGAGGCCTTGCCTCCGGGGCGGGACGGGCCGACCTGACCACGACGGCCCGTCCCCCGCACATCCGGCGGTGCCGCGCACCTCCGAGCGCGGCACCGCCGCCGCGGGCCGCCCGCGCCTTCGGCACTCGGCCCCGCGTCGCATGTCCTTATCTACGCGCCAGCAGCTCCGTAGGATGACCCGCGTCGGGCCCGGACCGGAGGTACCGCTTTGGTGGCCTTCCTGGCCCACACGCGAGGCAAACGGCAGACCCTCAACGTCACTTGGGAGCCGCTGGCCGCCGAGGCGAGAGAACACGTCCGCGGCCAACGCTTGGGCGGCCCCCTCGGCCGCTGGATCGCCGACCGGGACCGCACGTGGCACGATCGGCATGCCGCGCAAGTCACCGCCCGGCTGAACGAGGCGTTCGACCGACGCTATGCCAAGGGCGGCGAGTTCCGCGACGAGATCAAAGGCGCTTCGTGGGGGCTCCGCTACGAAGGCGACCGGGCGGTCATCCTCGCCGAGAGCCTCGATGCCATGGCGAAGCGCATGGGCAGAGGCAAAGAGGCCCGGCAGCTGGCCGCGGGATTCCGGAACGTCTCGGGCGCACTCCGGGAATCCGCCCGCTGGACATACCGGGCCGCCGGCGAACGGGAGCCGTGGGACGACAAATGGACCGAGGCGTACCAGCAGGGCGAAGTCGCCTCACGGAGTTACCGGACGCCTGCGGAGCCGGCGCAGTCGCCGGCGGCCGTGTCCGAGGCGACGGCTCTCCTGCGCAGCGCCATCGACAAGCGCGCAGAGGCCAATGAACTCGCTCCGGGCCGGTGGCACGTCGACCCACCGGGCACAAAAAGCCGCGACGTCGCGCTGGCCTACGACAAGCTCGCGCACCGCGTACAGTCCGGAATAGCCCCCGAAAACCCCATATGGCCGGACAACTGGTCGGAAACCCCCGCCGAGTTGGCCCGGACGGCACGGCAACTGGCGGACGAACGCCGGGCCGAACTGGCCGCGGCGGCATCCTCGGCGACACCTCGCCGCGGTCCCGAACGTACAGGCCCCGAACGCGGCGGCCCCGAACAGCCGCCGACTCGCGCGCTGCGGCAACCCGCCCCACGTCGGCCTGCCCCCGGGCCGCGTGCCAGGGCCGGAAGCGACCTCCGGTCCATGACCGCGAAGGCCGCCGCGGGGTTGGACAACGCCGCGGGACTGCATTCGAGTCCGGATCCTCGCGTGGTCGACGCGCAGCGCAGGCTGCGGAAGACCATCGGGCGTGTGAACCGGCCCCAGGAGCTCGGAGAGCACGTCGAAACGATGCTGGCCAACGAGGTCAGCACCGGCGGCGCGTACGGCATGATGCCGACGCCGCCGGTCGACAAGCGGACGGCCGGGCTCGACAAGAGCATCGAGCCGCGGCGCGGACCGGAGAAGTAGCCGCGACCGCTGCCCGTGGGCGCGGTCACTGCTCCTTCACCCCGTGCTCGGCGCGGTATCCGGCCGGGACGCCTTCGACAAGGATGATGTCCGCGTCCATGTGCCGGGTGCGGAGCGGGAGGATCTCCCCGTAGGCGGGGCTGTCCCACCAGGCCGCCGCGGCGTCCATGGACGGGAACTCGATGACGATCGTCCCGGCGTCGCCCCAGGTGCCTTCCATCACCCGCAGGTCCTTGGGGGCGTGGACGATGAACCGGCCGCCGAACGGGTCGAGGGTGGCGTCGATGCGCAGCAGGTACTCGACGATCTCGGCGTTGAACCGGACGGAGTTGACCTGGGCGATGGCGTAGGCGGTCATGGCGGGCTCCTCGTGGGTCGGGGTTTCCGGCTCTTGCTCCGGTCCCGTGTCGGGTCTTCGGTGCGGGGCACTTGCGGCGTCTCCCTCTGCCCATGAACCTACGGAGCGGCACCGGGGGCGGAATCAGTCGCGCATAGGTAATGCGGAGTCGGGTGCCCGGCGGGCAACCCGTACCGTGACCGGTACGGCAGCCGGATCGGTCTCCCGACCGGCATCTCGCGAACCTCGGAAGGGGCCGATACGCATGGGCGCACGTCAGTTGGACACCGGCGCGGACGGGCTGGTCGCCACCGTCGAGGACGGCATCGCCACGCTCCGCATCGACCGCCCGCAGGCCAAGGGCGCTCTCACCGCGGCCATGTGGTCGGCGATCCCGGCCCTGCTGGACGTGCTCGCGCACGACGCCGAGGTGCGGGTCCTGGTCCTCCGCGGCACCGGCGGGGTCTTCTCGGCCGGCGCCGACATCCGCGAGCTGCGCGGGCACTACGCCACCGCCGAGTCCGCCGACGCGTACCACGCGCTCAACGCGACCGCCGAACAGGCGCTGGCGGCGTTCCCCAAGCCGACGATCGCCCTGATCCAGGGCCCGTGCGTGGGCGGCGGCTGCCAGCTCGCGGTCGCGTGCGACCTCCGCTTCGCCGACAGCACCGCCCGGTTCGGCGTCACCCCGGCGAAGCTCGGCATCGTCTACGACGCCACCTCGACGCACCGTCTGGCGCGGCTGGTCGGCGTCTCGACGGCGAAGTACCTGCTGTTCACGGCGGACCTGATCGACAGTCGGCAGGCGCACGAAGCGGGCCTCGTCGAAGCCGTCTACGGCCCCGACGACGCCGAGGAGCGGGTCTACGCCGTCGCCGCCACGATCGCCTCCCGCTCCCAACTGACCGTGCGTGCAGCAAAGGACCTGCTGGGTTCGGAAACGATCGATCCCGACCGCGTCCACACCTGGGAACAGGCTTCGCGTGCTTCGACCGACGTCCGGGAGGGCTTGGCCGCGTTCACCGAGCGCCGGGCGCCGGAGTTCACCTGGGGCGGCTAGCCGAGGAATCCCGCCAGCCCGATGCCGAGCATGCCCAGGCCGATGACGAGGCAGGCCGGCATCATCACGAGGACGAGCGCCACGGCCGTGGCCCGGTCTCGGTTGGCGACCACGGACACGGTCGTGGGTGCGGTCGGCAGGTAGGTGACGTCCTCGGTGTCGCCGACCTCGCGGGCGCTGTGCACGGAGAGCCGGTCCGTGACCACCTCGGCGCCGTCCGCGGTCGTGAACTCGGCGACGATCCAGTGCTTGTCGCCGTCGTCGTCGGTGTCGTAGCCGACGCGAACGACCACCGCTGTCGCGGGCATGCCGTCGCGCTTCATCTTTCGTTCGGCGACGAAGGTGCGTATGCACCACCACCCCAGGTACGCCAGGAAGGCGCCCAGCAGAACGAAGAAGACGTCGCGCACCATGGCCCGGATGTTGCCGTACGCCCGAACGGCCGGACAACGGGCATATCCCTCCGGCACGGAGGGTGCTCACGCCGTCGCACGCCGGGCGGATCGCGGCGGCGGTCCCCCGGCGTGCGGCGTGGTCGGGTCACGGCGTGCGGACGCGGTGGTCCACGTCCGGTGCCCGGGTCAGCGCGGGGCGACACCCCAGCTGACGGACTTGCCCGGCTGGTCGTACGGCTCCTCGGTCCACTCCGCACCCGCGACCTTGCTGCTGCTCGGGGCCAGCGCGATCACACAGGTGTCGAACGACTTGCCCTTGGTGAAGGCCGTCGGGGCGGTCTTGTCCGTGCACTTGGGGAAGTCGGCGCCGAACAGGATCAGCGGCTGCGCCATGCCGCCGTCCGGCATCAGGCCGTGCATGTTGGTCGCCGACGTGTACGACAGGTCCGTCGTCCCGGCGTTCGTGATCGTGTACTTGATGTAGTACGGGGTCAGTCCCGAGATGCTTCCGCTGCCGGTCATTTTCAGCGAGGACAGGTCGGCCGGCGAGCCTGCGTCGATCGACGTCACGGTCATGGTGACCGTGCCCTTCGTCGAGCCGCTCTGGAAGTCGATGGTCGCCGCTTCGCCGATCTTCAGCGTCGTGCCGGGCTTGGCGGCGCTGCCGCCGGAGCCCGAACCTCCGCCGTTCGCCGCGCTCGTCGGCGCCGTCGCGTCGGCCGAGGAACCCGCCGAGGGGGTGTTCGACGCGGCGGCCGTGGAGACGCCCGACGGCGGCCCCGAGTCCGGGTTGGTCTTCTCGCCGCTGCTCTTCTTGGAGTCGTTGCAGCCGGTCAGGACCAGCGAACCGGCCACCACCAATCCGGCTATCGCCGCGACGGACCTCCGCGTCCGGAAGACGTTCATGGGTTCCTCCCCGTGGGTAACGCAAGTGATGCACGTGGCCTGCGTGATGGCATAGCGCGCCGAGCATCCTCCCGGGACATCGGCAAAACGGCGGTCACGGATCCGGCCGGATATGTCCTGCGGCGAGTAAATGAGGTATTTCCCTCGGCCGTTAGGGTCGTGTCCCGTGACCGACGCCTCCCCTGCCCAAGCGCCCGCCTACCTCGCCACCACCGCCGACGCGTACGACGCCGTCGCCACCCTCTACGCCGACATGGCACGCAACGCCCTCGACACCACGCCCCTCGACCGCGCGTTCCTCGCCGTCTTCGCGGAACTCGTGCACGGCCGCGGTCCGGTGGCCGAACTCGGCTGCGGTCCCGGCCAAACCACCGCACACCTGCGCGATCTGGGCCTCGCGGATATTTTCGGCATCGACCTGTCCTCGGCGATGATCGGACTCGCCCGCGCGGACTACCCGGACATCCGCTTCGAGATCGGCTCGATGACCGCCGTGGACCTCCCCGACGGCACCCTGCAGGGCATCCTGTCGTGGTACTCGGTCATCCACACGCCGCCGGTCGAACTCCCCTCTTACTTCGCCGAGTTCCGGCGGCTCCTCGCGCCCGGCGGGCATCTCGCGCTCGGCTTCTTCGAGGCAGAGGGCGGTCCGGTCACCCCGTTCGACCACAAGGTGACGACCGCCTATCGCTGGCCGGTCGACGACCTGGCCGCCATGGCCGGTGCGGCGGGCTTCACCGAGGTCGGCCGGATGCTCCGCGAACCCCTCGAAGGCGAGCGGTTCCGGCGCGGGCATCTGCTGATGAGCAACGCCGGGTAAGGCCGCGGCCGCGGCACCGGTCACCGGCGCAGTGCTTCGACCGGCTCGATCCGGGACGCCCGCCACGACGGGTACAGTCCCGCGACCAGCCCGGTCAGCATCCCGATGAACGGCGCCGCGAGCACCGTGCCGGGATGCACGACCGGCGTCCAGTCGCGCGCCACGGCCGTGCCGACCACGGCGATGGTGCCGAGGCTGGTGCCGATCAGGCCGCCGACCGCGCCGAGCGCCGCCGATTCGGCGATGAACTGGGCCAGGACGTGGACGCCGCGCGCACCCAGCGCGCGGCGCAGTCCGATCTCGGCGGTGCGTTCCATGACCGCGACCAGGGTGGTGTTGGCGATGCCGACCGCGCCGATCGCCAGGCAGATCCCGGCCAGCATCAGGAACAGCGTGTCCAGGTCGGACGTGACGTTGTTGCGCAGGGTCCGCGGGTCCGGCGGCGGTATCGGCTTGAAGTAATCGGGGTGTTCGGGGCGCAGCGCGTAAGGGGATTCCTGGGCGACCTGCCGGGCGGCACCCATGCGGGTGGAGATCAGCATCGCGGCGCGTTCGCCCGCGTCCGGGGGTCCCCAGAGCGCCTCGGCGGCGGTGCGCGGCACCAGCACCGACACCAGGAGGTCGGGCATGCGCTTGGTGCTGCCGAGGATGCCGATCACGGTGAACGGCTTGTCGGCGATGAACACGGCCGGCTGGGTCTCCAGCGTCGTGATCCCGAGTCGTGCGGCGACTCCGGCGCCGATCACGGCGACGCGTTCGCCGCGGCCGTCGTGGAAGGCGTCCCAGGACCGGCCTTGGGTGAACTGCGCCTCGGCGGCGCCGAAGACGCCCGCGGTGGCGGCGACGAGCGGCGGGCGTTCGCCGGCCGGGCCGCGGCCGGTCGGCAGCGAGCGGATGTCGTCCTCGGGGCTCAGCCGCACCGTCCAGTACGTGCCGGCGGCCGTCACCCCGTTGAGGGCGCCGACCCGGGTGTCCGCGTCCGAGGGGAAGGAGTTGGGCACGTAGTCGGCGTCGCTGCCGCCGGTGTCCTGCACCGTGACCTCGGTCGCGGTGAACCGGTCGAACCGTTCGTCGATCTGCGCGCCCGCGGTCGCCGTCAGGCCGAGCACCGCGACGAACGTGCCGACGCCGAGGACGGTGCCGAGCACCGTCAGCATCGACCGTGCGGGACGTTGGAGCATCCCGGCCATGGACTGCCGGACGAGGTCGCGGCGGCCGAAGGTGGAGCGCGGCAGGTCCGAGGCCGGCCGCCGGCCCGGCCGCCACCGGATCTGCGGCAAGCGCTTCACCGGACCACGTCCCGCGGGGCCCGCACGGTGAGCCGTCCGTCGCGGATGGCCAGGCTGCGGGTGCCGCGGGCGGCGACCGCCGGGTCGTGGGTGATCAGCAGGATGGTCATGCCGGCGCCGTGGAGCGCGTCGAGGTGCGCGAGGACTTCGTCGGCGGTCGCGCTGTCGAGGTTGCCGGTCGGCTCGTCGCACAGCAGCAGCTTCGGCTTGCCCGCCAACGCCCGGGCGATCGCGACGCGTTGGCGTTCGCCGCCGGACATCGTGGTGGGCATCGCCGTCATGCGGTGCCGCAGGCCGACGAGGAGCAGGGCGCGGCGGGCCCGGACGACCCGTTCGCTGTGCGGAACTCCCTGGTAGACCATGGAGAGTTCGACGTTCTGCGCGGCGGTGCGGTGCGGCAGGAGGTGGAACGACTGGAATACGAACCCGATGCGGCTTCCGCGGAGGCCGGAGCGTTCGGCGTCGGTGAGGGTCGAGGTGTCCGTGCCGTCGAGGAAGTAGCGTCCGGAGGTGGGGCGGTCGAGCAGGCCGACCACGTTGAGGAACGTCGACTTGCCCGATCCGGACGGGCCGACGATCGTCACGTATTCGCCGGTCTCGATCCGCAGGTCCACGTCCGCCAGCGCCGTCGTCTCCGGCGGTCCCGGGTAGGTCAGACCGACGCGCTCCAGCGCGATGACCGGCGGCGTCACTTCGCGCCCTTGCCGTCCGCACCCGCGGCGTCGCCGCCCACGCCGACCACCACCCGTTCGCCGGGGCCGAGTTTCGCCGTCCCGGCCGGGGTGACCTGGACGAAGCCGCCCGCGGTGGCACCCGGCCGCACCTCGACCCGGCGCCGGTCGCCGTTCGGGCCGACGACGGTCACCACGGTGCGGCCGTCCGCCGTCGCCGACACCGCGGTCACCGGGACGACGAGCACGGGACCGGCCGACGCGGCGGCCTCGACGGTGAGCCGGACGTCCTGCCCGGCGAGCTGCGGATCCAGCGGCTTGGTCGGCGTCACCACGACTTCGAACGAACGCCCGCCCGAGACGGCGGCCTTGCCGTCACCCGACGTCTTGTCCGCGGCGGCCGGGTCGGTCGCCGTGTCGGCGACCGACGTGACCGTCGCCGCGACCTCGACGCCGGTCAGCTCGGACAGCACCTTCACGGCCATCCCGGTACGCACCAGTTCCTTGTCCGCCGGGGCGAGCGCGCCCCGCACGACCAGCGTGCCCGCGGACAGCGTCAGCGCGTGCTCGGCGACGGCCTCGCCGACCTGCGCGTCGAGCGCGGTCACCCGGCCGGGGAGAGTGCGCAGGAACACCACTTCGGACGCGGGCAGCATGGCTCCCGCGGGCCCCGCCGCGTCCTTGCCGTCGCCGGCCGCGGAGGCCTGCGGCGCGGCATAGCCGATGCGCTGGTAGAAGGCCGCGACCCCGTCGCGCGTGCCGTTGCCGTAGGAGCCCGCGGCATCCGAACCGGTCGACACGCCAACAGCATTGAGCGCCTTCTGCAGCTGTTCGACGTCCTTGCCCTGCGCGCCCGGCTTCAGGTCCCGGTACGCGGGGACGTCGCCCTGGAGCACGAACACCGGCCGCCCGGAGATCTCCAGCAGCACCTGGCCGCCGTTCACGGCCGCCCCCGTCTTGACCCGCACACCCGTCACCACCGCGGCCCCGCCGTCGGCGCCGGACTTCCCGGCGCCGTTCGCGGGAACCTGGACCGACTGCGCGGGGGTCACCTTGCCGCGCAGCATGACGGTGTCCACCAGACGGCGCGATTCCACCTGCGCGGTGATGAGGGACTTCGCCGGCGGCGCCGCATCGCTGGCCCGCTGCGCCGGCGACTTCACGAACTGCGCGGCCAGCAGGCCCAGGACGACGAGCAGAACCGAGCCCACGACGGTCACGATGAGTATCCGCCGCCGCCGGTCGCCGGGGCCCGGATCGGATGCGGAGCGCTGGGCGCCGGGCGGGGTGTAGACCGCCTCGCCGAGAATCACCTGCTCGCCTCCGGTTCCCGGTCGCGACCGGGCGCGGTCCCGCTCCCGGCCTGTCCTGCCGACGGGCAACGGTGCCACGAACGGGCCGCGGGAGGCCGCCGTGCGCGCGTATTGGATAGGTGATTGACCCCCCATATTTCCCGGGCCAAAGATGAACTCCGCTATGACGGTGTGGACTTCGGAATCACCCCCACCAAGCCGCCGCCACAGCGCCCCGAGTTCGGTTTCGGAATGCACAGACAACAAGGAGGACGATGGTGAATCGCCCACGGACTTTCCTCGCGGCAGCCTCCGCAGCCGCGATCCTCGGCTCGGTGTTCCTGACGTCCACGCCGGCCTCCGCGACCGCGGGATCCTGCAAGTCGGGTGACGCCTGCCTGTACTACAACTCCGGCTACGGCGGGTCGAAGTACGGTATCAGCGGCCCGGTTTCGGACTACGCGCCCTACAAGTTCAAGGGCGGCAACGCCAACGGGCAGCGCCTCAAGAACAACGTCGCGTCGGTGCGCAACATGAGCACCTCGCTCATTCTGACGGTCTTCTACAACAACACCTACAACTGCAAGTACGCCTGCCAGAAGTTCCCCCCGGGCAGCAAGGCCAACCTGAACAGCAAGATGAAGAACGAGAATGCGTCGCAGCTCATGAACACGGGCCTCGACCTGTCCCACAAGCCCGTATGAGAATTGCGCGCACCGTACTCGGCCCGATCGCGGCTTTCGCCATAGTCGCCGGTGCCACGGCCTGCTCGTCGTCGTCCGACGGCGGGACGGACGCGGCTCCGCCCTCGATCGGACCGGTACAGCAGCTGACCGACATGTCGCATCAGGCGCTTCCCCTGGAGGCGTACATGCTGCAGCCCGGCCAGTTCGCCACCATCATGAGCGCCCGCCGGCAACTGGTCACCCAGTGCATGCAGCGCTTCGGATTCGACTACCAGCCCGCAACGGCGGACGGCGGCACGGATCCCACCGCAGGCAAGACCCAGTCGCAGATGCGGTACGTGGACAGCAGCGCCCACGTGTCGGCCTACGGCTACCACCAGGAGCCGGGCGTCGGCGCCCCGGCCGTGGAGCCGCAGCGCTCGCCGACCGAACTCGCGGTCCTGACCGGCTCCCCCGACGGCGGCGACGCCCCGGGGCAGGCCACGGGCCGCGACATCCCGGAAGGCGGCTGCTTCGGCGAGGTTGACCGGACGCTCGCCCAGCGCGGCGTCATCATCCAGGACGACGAGCTGGTCAGCACGATCAACATCGAGGGCATGTCGCGCTCGACCCAGGACCCGCGCCTCAAGCAGGCGTTCACGGCCTGGTCCGCGTGCATGAAGGGCAAGGGCTACACCTACGCGACGCCCAAGGAGGCGAACCAGGATCCGCGCTGGTCGACTCCCACGGCGAGCGCGGAGGAGATCGGCACGGCGGTGGCCGATCTCGCGTGCATGACCGAGAACAACGTGGTCGGCACGTGGTTCGCCGTCGAATCGGCCTACCAGAAGCAGCAGATCGAGGCGAACTTCGAGAAGCTGGAGCAGGTCCGCCGGTCCATCGACACGAGCATCCGCGTCGCGAACGGCATCGTCGCCGCGGGCTGACCGGGCCCGGCCGCGGAACGGCCTCCAGGAGGCCCTTCCGCGGCCACCGTCCCGCCTTCACCCGGCTCCCCCGGCGAAATTGACGCGACTGCCCGCCGGGTCGCCGCGCATACTCGGCCGCGTTCGCCGTGTCGTCTGTGCCCGGGGGTTTCCGTGGAGGCCGAGCTACGTCCCGTGTCCGATGCGCGCTCGGGGCCCGAACCGCGCCCGCTGTCCGCGCTGATGCCGCCTGCCGCGTTGGCCGAGGAGGTGGCCGCGGGCTTCGTGCGCCGCACCCGGCACCCGGAACTCCCGCTCTCCGTCTACGCGTACACCGCACGCTGCTTCCTCACCCAGCACTGGACGCCGGTCACCCGCTGGACCCGCGGCCTGATCGTCGACGACGCGGCCGGCACGATCGCCGCGCAGGCCTTCCCCAAGTTCTTCAACGCCGAACAGCACGCGCCCGAATCGCCGTTCGCGCCGCCGCTGCCCGCCGACGAGCCGTTCGAGCTGTACGACAAGGTCGACGGCAGCCTCGGCATCGTCTTCCACCACGCGGGACGCTGGCGCGCGGCGACGAAGTCGTCGTTCACGTCGCCGCAAGCCGCGTGGGCGCAGGCCTGGCTGGACGCGCACGACACCGGGACCCTCTCGCCGGGCACGACCTACCTCGCCGAGGTCGTGTACCCGGAGAACCGGATCGTCGTCGACCACGGCTCGCGCAGCACGCTCGTCCTGCTCGGCGGCTACGGGCCCGACGGCACCGAAGTCCCGCTCGCCGACCTCGCCGCGGGCTGGGACGGCATCGGCGACGTCGTCGGCAGCCATCGCCCCGGCTCCCTCGCCGGGTTGCTGCACGACGCGGCGCACAACGTCGGCCCGGACGGCCGCCCGCTGGCCGGCACGGAGGCGGAGGGGTGGGTGGTCCGCTTCGCCTCCGGCGTGCGCGCCAAGGTGAAACTGGGCGACTACGTGCGCCTGCACGCCACGATGACGCGCACCAACGAGCGCGGTGTCTGGGAGGTCCTCTCGCGGGGCGGGGAGCCCGCGAAGCTGTTCGACCGCATGCCCGACGAGTTCCGCGCCTGGATCCTCACCGTCGCCGCCCGCCTGACCCGCGAACGCGACGCCTGGGCGGCCGCCGCCCATGCCGCTTTCGCGGCGATCGGCCCGGCCCCCGACCGCCCGGCCTTCGCCCGCAAGGCCACCGACCCGTCCCTGAAGACCTACCGCGCGGCGCTGTTCCTCCTCTACGACAACCGCCCCATCGACGAACTCGCCTGGCGCGCGGTCCGCCCGGCCACCGCGGGAGTGCCGTTCCTGGTGGGCGACCCGGGCTGAGGACGAGCGCGGGCGGGCGGCTTGGGGACGACGGCGGAGCAGCGCGGGGCGGGGCAGGGCGCCGAAGCCTCCGACGTAGCCTCGCCGACTCCCCCAACCGGGTGACTCACACCTCCGACGCCACCCGCCGCGCCTGCCAGGCCAGTGTGTCCGCGATGTCCGCGGGCGCGCGGCCCGCGTCGAGCTGCGCGGTCAGTGCCTCGGCGGCGAGCGGGGCCAGCAGTGCCTCCGCCAGGATCTCCGCGCGCGGGGCCGGGTGGCCCGCGGCGGTCAGCAGCACGGCCGCATGGTGGCACCAGAACCGGTAGGCGCCGATCCGGTAGCGGGCGCCCGGCGAGGCGGTCTCGGACGCGCGGACGAGTTCGAGGTTGGCGAAGGCGTAGTCGAGGTAGGCCCGCACGAAGGCCTCCAGGCGGTCGGCCGACTCGGCCGGGCTGCCCTGCGGGTCGACCGAGCCCGGCTCCGGTGCCTCCGCGTCCGTCCCCGGCCCCAGCGGCGCTTCCCCCCGCAGAATCCCTTCCTGCAGTTCCGTCTCCCGCTCGTGCAGCAGCGCCGCCGCCAACCCGGCCCGGTCGCCGAAGCGGCGGAACAGCGTGCCCTTCCCCACCCCCGCGGCCGTGGCGATCGCGTCCATGCTCACCTGCTCGACCCCGTGCGCGGCGAACAGCTCCGCGGCGGCGTCGAGGATCCGGCGGCGGTTGCGGACCGCGTCGGCGCGTTCGCGGCGCGGCGGGCCGGACGTCAGCGGAACGTCGGTTGACGAAGCGGACTGCGGTCCGTTAATTTTGTCGGGCACAAACGGACCATAGTCCACTTACTTGGGAGGCGTCCACTCATGACCGCGCTCATCACCCGTGCCGACCTGGAAATCGCCGTCAAGGAAGGCTCCGTCACCGTCGTCGACGCGCTCGCCGGCGACTACTGGGCCCAGCAGCACCTGCCCGGCGCCGTACCGCTGCACCCGAGCGAGGTCGCCGACCGCGCCTCCGCGGTGCTCCCCGACCTCGACCGCCCCGTGGTGACCTACTGCTCCAACGCCGCGTGCCCCAACAGCGGCCAGGTCGCCGACGCGCTCACGCGTATGGGGTACACGAATGTCCGCAAGTACAAGGAAGGCATCCAGGACTGGGTGGAAGCCGGCCTGCCCGTCGAGTCCGCGTGACCCGGCCCGCGCGGGAGCGGGGGCCTACTCCGTCCCCCGCTCCCGCGCGGAGCCGTCCGCGGCGGACGCGTCGAGGTGCGCCCCCTCGATCGGCGGCCCCTGCATCGCGCACGCCGTCCGGCATTCCGGCTCCGCGTGCTCCGGCTCGCCCGGCTTGTCCGCCAGCGCGTCCGCGCTGACCGTCAGCCACGCCAGCACCGCGCCGAGCACCAGCAGGCCCGCGCAGATCAGCATCGCCTTGTCGAAGCCCGAGTCGACCGTCGACGGCACCCGGTATCCGTCGCCGGTCATCCCGACGATCGCCGGAAGCCCCGCCACCGCCAGCAGCCCCGCCGCCCGCGCCGCCGCGTTGTTGACACCGCTCGCGATGCCCGCGCGGCTCACGTCCACCGACGCGAGCACCGTCGCGGTGAGCGGAGCGACCGTCACCGACAGGCCGAGGCCGAGCACGGCGACGCCCGGCAGCACGGTGGTCACGTACGGGGCGTCCGTGCCGATCCGCAGCATCAGCACCAGCCCGGCCGCACACAGCAGCGGCCCGACGGTCATCTGGATCCGCGGCCCGATCCGCTTCGCCAGCTCGCCGGACCGCGCGGACAGCAGCAGCATCAGCACGGTGATCGGCAGCGTCGCCAGCCCGGAGGCCTGCGGCGAGTAGCCGGACACCGTCTGCAGCTGCAGGACGAGGAAGAACATCACCGCGCTGAGCGCCGCGTACACGCACAGAGTCACCACGTTGACCGCCGTGAACTGCTTGGACCGGAAGACGTCCAGCGGCAGCATCGGCTCCGCGACCCGCCGCTCCGTCATCACGAACGCCGCACCGGCCGCGACGCCCGCGATGCCCGCCAGCGCCGCGGTCACCGGCGCCGTCGGCGCGGTGATCAGCGCCCACGTCACCCCCGCGAGCGACAGCGCGGCCAGTGCCGAGCCGGTGACGTCGAACCGTCCGGTGGCCCTCGGGTCGAACGTCTCGGGCACGTGCCGGATCGCGACGGCGATCGTGACGACCGCGAGCGGCAGGTTGATCAGGAAGATCCACCGCCAGCTCGCCGCGTCCACCAGCCAGCCGCCCAGGAACGGCCCGATCGCCGTCGCCACACCGCCCAGGCCCGACCATGCGCCGACCGCGCGCGGCCGGTCGTCGGGATGGAACGTCGCCTGGATGATCGCCAGCGATCCGGGGGTGAGCAGCGCGCCGCCGATGCCCTGCAGGGCGCGGGCGGCGATCAGCAGCTCGGCGTTCGGCGCGAGCCCGCACAGCAGCGACGCGGCGGCGAACCAGGCGACGCCGATGACGAACACGCGCTTGCGCCCGTAGCGGTCGCCGAGGGCACCGCCGAGCAGGATGAGCCCGGCAAGCGTGAGCGTGTACGCGTTGACGATCCACTGCAGCGCCGACACCGAGACGCCCAGGTCGCGGCCGATGGTCGGCAGCGCGACGTTGACGACCGTGCCGTCGAGCATCGCGATGCCCGACCCCAGGACGGTGGCCAGCAGGATCCACCGTCCGGCCGCCGATTCGAACCGGACGCTTTCCGACCGCGCGGTCTCCGCCATACCCCGATCATCGGCGTTCCGGCGCCCGACAGCACGGCGAAACCGGCCCCGGGAACGCCGAAGGGGCCCCGGTCGGCGGGGCCCCTTCGGGCGGGTTTCAGCGAGCGGGCAGGCGGGCTGCGGTCAGCGGCTCGGGGCCCGTGGCGCCGGGATTATCCGGATCAGCTTCGCGTGCGGGGAGCGGTCCGGGAACGGCACGATCACCATCGCGATGGCCAGCAGGATCGTCGCGACGAACGCGTCCAGCCAGTAGTGGTTCGCGGTGACCACGACCACCAGCAGCGTTATCGCCGGGTGGAACCAGATCAGCCGGCTGCCCGCGCGGCGCAGCGGGTCGCGGTTGCACCAGACCGCCATGACGCCGATGGCGACGACCAGGGCCCAGCCGAAGTGCAGGGACGGCATGGCGGCGTACTGGTTGGCGATCTTGGCGCCGACGCCGGAGTACGGCGAGCTGCCGTCCTGCATGCCGGTGTCGACGAAGCCGGGCATCATCCGCGGCGGCGCGAGCGGCACCAGGATGTGGATGACCAGCGCGATGCCGGTCATGATCGCCAGGAGGTTCCGTATCCACTTGTAGTGGTCGCGGTGGCGGACCCACAGCCACAGCAGGAACGCGACGGTGATCGGGAAGTGCACGAACGCGTAGTACTTGTTGGCCGCGGTGATCAGCGCGTCGGACTGCATGAACCAGTGCTGGACGACGGACTCGTCCGGCAGGTGGAGGTCCTGCTGGAGGGTGAGGACTTCCTTGGCGTTGGCGAACGCCTTGGCGTCCTCGTTGCCGGAGATCCCGCGGCCGAACTTGTAGACCAGGAACAGCGACGCGACCAGGAGCAGTTCGCGTATGGCGTCGCGCGCGGTCTGCTTGCGGGCGGCCCGCTTGGCGATGCGCTCCTCTTCGGAGCCCGGCGCGGGCGGTGGTGCGGGGTCCGCGACGGGGGCGCTTGGCGCCGTTTCCGGGCTTCCGGTTTTGAGCCTGCCGAGCACCACGCCCCCTTGCTCCTCACTACGACTCGCTCTGACAAGTCGTCAGATGTTGCGTTGCGTCACCGAATTCCTGCGCAGCGTCAGCGCTTCGTCGCGCTCGGCGGCTGCAAGCCGCACGCCAGCCTATGCCTTGCGCCAACGGGCGGCGTCCACCACGTGAACGAGAAGCACCCAGCGGAAATCACCCCCAGGTCCAACTTCTCTCCCTCCAAGGACATTCCGGGACACTCTGCGGTTCCCGGTTGTGCGCGGGGAGTTATCCCTGGGGATCCCCGGGCGCCCTCCGGCATCGGTTGTCCACAAGTCCTGCCATCCGGCCCCCACGCCCCCCGCACCGCTCTCTACGCTGCGGGCATGAGCGACCACGCGTCCGCATCCGCCCCGCTGCCGCACTCCGCGTCCGGCGCACCTTTCGCCGCGTCTTCCGTCCCGTCCCCGGGCGTCCCGCACCAGGCCGCCGCGGGGCCGGGCGAGCAGCGCCTCGTGCTCGTCGTCGAGGACGAGCCGACCATCGCCGACGCGGTCGCCGCGCGGCTGCGCGCCGAAGGCTTCGCCACCGCGGTGGCGACCGACGGCCCGTCCGCGGTCGCGCTCGCCGAGCGCCAGCGGCCGGACATCGTCGTGCTGGACGTCATGCTGCCCGGCCTGGACGGCCTGGAGGTGTGCCGCCGGATACACAACGTGCACCCGGCCGTCCCGGTGCTGATGCTGACCGCCCGCGACGACGAGACCGACCTGCTGGTCGGCCTCGCGGTCGGCGCGGACGACTACATGACCAAGCCCTTCTCCATGCGCGAGCTGGTCGCCCGCGTGCACGTGCTGCTGCGCCGCATGGAGCGCGCCCAGGCCGCCGCCCGCCGCGAGGCCCCCGAGACGGTGCGGCTGGCCGGGCTGAGCGTGGACCGCACCCAGCGGCGCGTGCACCTGGACGGCGCCGAGATCCACCTGACGCCGACCGAGTTCGACCTGCTGATGTGCCTCGCGACGCGTCCGCGCGCCGTGCTCTCGCGCGAACAGCTGCTGGCCGAGGTGTGGGACTGGGTCGATGCTTCCGGCACCCGCACCGTCGACAGCCACATCAAGGCGCTGCGCCGCAAACTCGGCGCGGAGTGGATCCGCACCGTGCACGGCGTCGGCTACGCCCTGGAGACGCCGGGCGACGCCGGCACCGGGCCTGCCGGGCCTGCCGGGTCCATGGGATCCGCCGGATCCGGAGTGGTGCCGTGATGGCCCGCCCGGCGTGGATGCGGGCCCGGCCGCTGGACCCGCTGCGCTCCATCAAGATCAAACTCGGGGTGCTGGTCGTCGCGTCGGTGTTCACGTCGACGGTGCTGATGATCCTCGGGCTGCGCGCCGACGTGCGGTTCCGGTACATGTTCGTGGTCACGTCGCTGGCCAGCCTCGCCGTCACGCTGCTGCTCGCGCACGGCATGACGTCGCCGCTGCGCGAGATGACCGCGGCCGCCCGCGCGATGGCGCGCGGCGACTACTCGCGGCGGGTCCGCGCCACCTCGCGCGACGAGGTGGGGCAGCTCGCGGACGCGTTCAACCGCATGGCGTCCGACCTCGAACAGGTCGACCGGCACCGCCGCGAACTGGTCGCCAACGTCTCGCACGAGCTGCGCACCCCGATCGCCGGGCTCCAGGCACTCCTGGAGAACCTGGTCGACGGGGTGTGGGAGCCCGACAAGGAGCGCCTCGGGCAGGCCCTGACGCAGACCGAGCGGCTCGGCCGACTGGTCGCGGACCTGCTCGACCTGTCCCGCATCGACGCGGGCGTGGTGCCCCTGCGGGCTCGCGAATTCGCGGTGCGGCCGTTCCTGGAAGGCGTCCTGCGCGAGGCCGAGGCGGTCGGCCTCGACGTGGTCTTCGTGGTCGACGTCGAACCGCCGGCGCTGACCGCGGTCGCCGACCCCGAGCGCCTCCACCAGGTCGTCGCCAACCTCGTCGCCAACGCCTGCCGGCACTCCCCGCCCGGCGGCCGGGTGTCACTCCACGCAACCGCCCACGAGGGCCCCGGCAGCCTCGTCCTGGACGTGCAGGACCAGGGCCCGGGTATTCCGCGCGAGGAGCGCACCCGCGTCTTCGAGCGGTTCATCCGCGGCGGCACCGCGATCGGCGAAACCCCCGAATACCAAGGCGGCCGACGCCGCGAAGGCGGCGGCACCGGACTCGGGCTCGCCATCGCCCGCTGGGCGGTGGACCTCCACGGCGGTGAAATCGCGGTGGCCGAATCCCGGTTCGGGTGCCGAATACGCGTCGTTCTTCCGGACCGGAATGCCCGCGATCAGGCCGGTACCGACACTCTGTCGGCCCACCTCCGGCCATGACCGAGGGTGACCCCACGCCGTGCGGACCAAAACCCCCCAAGACCCCTGCACCGCACATGTGTACTGGTCAACGCGGGTAGGGCGCCCCAAGGCGGTTCGCGCTCACGGGATACCGGCGCTCCGGTTATGACATTGAGTCACCTAGAATTATCAGCAAAGGGACAATTCTCCGCCTCTCGGTCATCTCTCTGTGATCTACGCGACGCGTAGGACGTAGGGCCTGCGCACCATGGCCGAAAGGGCGTAGCCTTGTTTCCCGCTGTCCACCACCCCAGGAAGCGGAAGAGGGCGGTTGCCGCCGTGTCGTCACAGTCCCCTAGCAACCCGATGGCCAGCTTCGGCCCCAACGAGTGGCTTGTCGACGAGATCTACCAGCAGTACTTGCAAGATCCCAGTTCGGTGGATCGTGCCTGGTGGGATTTCTTCGCCGACTACAAGCCCAGCGGAGACGCGGTAAACGCACCCGCAGCAGACTCGTCGAACCGGAGCGGTCCCATCACCACCAGCACTGAGAGTGCGCCCGGCACCGCCGCGCCCGCACCGATCCCGGCGGCCCCGGCCGCTCCCGCCGCACCTGCCGCGGCGGCACCTGCCAGCAACACCAACGGAGCGCCCGGCGTCGCCACGACGACACCCGCGCCCGCGTCCAGCCACCCGATGGTGACCAGCGGCCTGCAGAACGCCGCCGCGGCCGTCGCGCCCAAGCCGACGCCGGCCGACCGCGAGACGCCCGCCGCCAAGGCCGCGCCCGCGCCGTCCACCGGACCGGAAGCCGTCCAGCTCAAGGGCCCGGCCGCGCGCGTCGCCGTCAACATGGACGCGAGCCTGACCATCCCGACCGCGACCAGCGTGCGCGCCGTCCCGGCGAAGCTGCTGATCGACAACCGCATCGTGGTGAACAACCACCTCAAGCGGGCCCGCGGCGGCAAGGTCTCCTTCACCCACTTCATCGGCTACGCCTTGGTGCAGGCGATCAAGTCGATGCCGGCGATGAACCACGGCTTCGAGGAGCGCGACGGCAAGCCGTTCCTCATCAAGCCCGAGCACGTCAACCTGGGCCTCGCGATCGACCTGACCAAGCCGAACGGGGACCGGCAGCTGGTCGTCGCCGCCATCAAGAAGGCCGAAGAGATGGACTTCTTCGGCTTCTGGCAGGCCTACGAGGACATCGTCCGGCGCGCCCGCGCCAACAAGCTCACCGTCGACGACTTCGCGGGCGTCACCGTCTCGCTCACCAACCCCGGCGGCATCGGCACCGTGCACTCCGTGCCGCGCCTGATGCCCGGCCAGGGCACGATCGTCGGCGTCGGCGCGATGGAGTACCCGGCCGAGTTCCAGGGCGCGTCCTCGGACACCATGGCCCGCCTCGCGGTCAGCAAGATCCTCACCCTGACCAGCACCTACGACCACCGGATCATCCAGGGTGCGCAGTCGGGCGAGTTCCTGCGTCGCATTCACCAGCTCCTCCTCGGCGAGGGCGGGTTCTACGACGAGATCTTCGCCTCCCTGCGCATCCCGTACGAGCCGGTGCGCTGGGTGCAGGACATCTCCGCCAGCCACGAGGACGACGTCAACAAGACGGCGCGCGTCCAGGAGCTGATCCACTCGTACCGGGTCCGCGGCCACCTCATGGCCGACACCGACCCGCTCGAGTACAAGCAGCGCCGCCACCCCGACCTCGACGTCGTCGAGCACGGCCTGACCCTGTGGGACCTCGAACGCGAATTCGCGGTCGGCGGGTTCGCCGGGCAGTCGATGATGACGCTCCGCGAGGTCCTCGGCGTCCTCCGCGACTCGTACTGCCGCACCGTCGGCGTCGAGTACATGCACATCCAGGACCCGCAGCAGCGCCGTTGGATCCAGGAACGCGTCGAGGTCGCGCACACCAAGCCCGACCGCGAAGACCAGCTCCGCGTCCTGCGCAAGCTCAACGCCGCCGAAGCGTTCGAGACCTTCCTGGCCACCAAGTACGTCGGCCAGAAGCGTTTCTCCCTCGAAGGCGGCGAGTCGACGATCCCGCTGCTCGACGCGGTCATCTCCGCCGCCGCCGAAGCCGGCCTCGACGAGGTCGCGATCGGCATGGCGCACCGCGGCCGCCTCAACGTCCTGACCAACATCGTCGGCAAGTCCTACGCCCAGGTCTTCCGCGAGTTCGAAGGCAACATCGACCCCAAGTCGATGCACGGCTCCGGCGACGTGAAGTACCACCTCGGCGCCGAAGGCACCTTCACCTCCGAGGACGGCGCCCAGGTCAAGGTGTCGCTCGTCGCGAACCCGTCGCACCTCGAGGCCGTCAACCCGGTCCTCGAAGGCGTCGTCCGCGCCAAGCAGGACATCATCGACATGGCCGGCGCGGGCTTCACCGTCCTGCCGCTGCTCCTGCACGGCGACGCCGCGTTCGCCGGCCAGGGCGTGGTCGCCGAGACCCTCAACATGTCGCAGCTGCGCGGCTACCGCACCGGCGGCACCGTGCACGTCGTCATCAACAACCAGGTCGGCTTCACCGCCGCCCCGGCCGCATCGCGCTCGTCGATGTACGCGACCGACGTGGCCCGCATGGTCGAAGCGCCGATCTTCCACGTGAACGGCGACGACCCCGAGGCGTGCGTGCGCGTCGCGCAGCTCGCCTTCGAGTACCGGCAGGCGTTCCACAAGGACGTCGTCATCGACCTGATCTGCTACCGGCGCCGCGGCCACAACGAGGCCGACAACCCGTCGTTCACGCAGCCGCTGATGTACGACCTCATCGACAAGAAGCGCTCGGTCCGCAAGCTCTACACCGAGGCGCTCATCGGCCGCGGCGACATCACCGTCGACGAAGCCGAGCAGGCGCTGAAGGACTACCAGGACCAGCTGGAGAAGGTGTTCGCCGAGGTCCGCGAGGCGACCACCGCGCAGCTCCCGGCGCACCCCGAGCCGCAGCAGTTGCCCGAGTTCCCCAGCCCGATCGGCACCGCGATCGCCGGCGAAACGGTCAAGCGGATCGTCGAGTCGCAGATCTCCCTGCCCGACGGCTTCGCCCCGCACCCGCGCCTCCAGCCGCAGCTGCAGCGCCGCGCGGCGATGGTCGAGGACGGCACGATCGACTGGGCGATGGGCGAGACCCTCGCGTTCGGTTCGCTGCTCATGGAAGGCCACCCGGTCCGCCTGGCCGGCCAGGACTCCCGCCGCGGCACCTTCGGCCAGCGCCACGCGGTCCTCGTCGACCGCGAGTCGGGCGGCGAGTGGACGCCGCTGGCGAACCTCACCCCCGAGCAGGCCAAGTACACCGTGTACGACTCGCTGCTCAGCGAGTTCGCCGCGATGGGCTTCGAATACGGCTACTCGCTGGCCCGCCCGAACGCCCTCGTGCTGTGGGAAGCCCAGTTCGGCGACTTCGCCAACGGCGCGCAGACGATCATGGACGAGTTCATCTCGTCCGCCGAGCAGAAGTGGGGCCAGCACTCCGGTGTCGTGCTCCTGCTCCCGCACGGCATGGAGGGCCAGGGCCCGGACCACAGCTCGGCGCGCATCGAGCGCTACCTCCAGCTGTGCGCCCAGAACAACATGACGGTCGCCGCGCCGACCCTGCCCAGCAACTACTTCCACCTGCTGCGCTGGCAGGCGCACAACCCGCACCACAAGCCGCTGGTGGTGTTCACCCCGAAGTCGATGCTGCGCCTCAAGGCCGCCGGATCGAAGATCGAGGAGTTCACCTCGGGCGAGTTCCGCCCGGTCATCGGCGACACTTCGGTGGACCCGAAGCAGGTGCGGCGCGTGGTCATGACGTCGGGCAAGTTCTACTACGACCTCGAAGCGCACCGGCAGAAGACCGGCGCGACCGACGTCGCGATCGTCCGCGTCGAGCGGCTCTACCCGCTGCCCGTCGAGGAGATGCGCACCGAGCTGACCCGCTACGGCATGGAGCGCTACGGCAACGGCCTGGAGCTCGTGTGGGCCCAGGAAGAGCCCGCGAACCAGGGCCCGTGGCCATTCATCGCGCTCAACCTCGTCGAAGCGGGCCTGCCGACGCCGCGCCGGATCGCCCGTCCGCACGCCTCGTCCCCCGCGGTGGGTTCGGCCAAGCGCCACGAGGCCGAGCAGCAGGGCCTGGTCGCGGAGGCGTTCGCGTAGTCCGCCAGCCCCCACGGCTCTTCACGGGCCGGTTTTCCGCGGGTCCGCCCCGGCGCTTACGATGCGCCGGGGCGGACCCGTTTCCGCGTCCACCCGCACCCTCCCGCACGTCACAGGAGCAGCAACGTGTACTTCACCGACCGGGGCATCGAAGAACTGGAGTCGCGTCGCGGCGACGAGGAAGTCACCTTCGCCTGGCTCGCCGAGCAACTCCGCACCTTCGTCGACCTGAACCCCGAGTTCGAGACCCCGGTGGAACGGCTGGCCACGTGGCTGGCGCGGTTGGACGACGAGGACGAGGAGTAGGGGCGCGAGCGGGGCGAGCCGCGCGGTCGGCCGGCGCGAGCGGACCCGGCCCGAGCGCCCTGTCCTCCACCACGCGGGGCGTTCAACGGTCCCTCAGCGGGAACGTTCGGCCATCACACCAAGGCTCTTGTCCTGGTGGGCGTCGACGTGGCCGACCCCCGGCAGCTTTGCCGGGAGCCCGACGTTGATTCCCGGGGCCGACCGGCGCACTTCGTTTGCGAGCGAAGAAACCGTGGGCAGCGCGGCGGCGGTGTTCGCGATCGACGTCACCGGTGCCGGGGACGCCTGCCTTGACGGTTCAGGCACGGCGGTCAGCCCACCGCGCCGAAGCTCCGGCCTCTTCCTGGCCGTTCCTTCCGCGTACGCCCGCACACTGCTGCTGGGTGAGAAGCCTTCCGGCACCGCGAGCACAAGGGTACGCCGAGGGCCCTGGGGGCGGGGGCTGCCGGCAGCCTTGTGCCGGGCCACGGCGTCTTCGTACATCCGCCGGTAGGCCCATGCCAACGCCTCCGCCGACAGCTCGCCACCGCCGAGGCGGCCCATGTCCTTGCCCCAGCCCGCGGCGTGCTGCTCGGCAAGACAGGCGATCTCCCTGGCCACCGTTTCCTCGGGGACGCCGTACGCAACCGAGTCGGCAAAGTTGTTCGCACGCCACTCCGGGGAAATGATCGCACCGCTCGCGCGGCGGAGGTCCCGCCAAGCCGTCACACCCTCGTCGAAGCCACGCTCGGGAACGCCCAGTTCCTCACGTGCGCGTTCCTGGAGCCGGACCTCTTGGTCCTCGGGGAGCAGACACTGGTTCAAGGTGACGGCGATGAAGTACCTCGGGTCGCCGACGGTGAGCAGTTCGGGGTCGAAGAACACCGTCCTGTCGTGCAGGACACCCATATTGCCCGCCCAGATGTCCGGCAGCCCCTTCACGTGGCGTACTTCCGGGACGTGTTCGAGGGTGTCGACAGGAGCGGCGATGAGCCGGGCGAAGTCCTCCGGAAAGTCGAGGTCCTCGTGCAGTCGGCCGACGGCGGGGATGCCCGTGACGCGTGCCCAGTCCTGACGTATGCGCCGCGTGTGATGGTCGATGAAGCCCTCGCGGGTCGCAGGGGGCACCACGCCGATGGGTGACGCGTCGATGCTCAGACGGGAGACCTGGCCCATGTACTCCGGGATGTCGGATTCCACAAGGCGCTCGGGGAACGGCTGCCGAAAGGCCGGACCGTTCTCGGGCGGTTTGGTCGCACCCTCGATGTACTCGATCAGCATGAAATGCTCGTCGCCGCGCTTCCAACCGGGTGTGGCGTAGACGATGCCGGGCGTCTGCGGGAGATGGCTCATGGCGCGGATGATCGCCGGTTCCGCCCAGACGCGGTCGTACTTGTCGTTCGCCTCCACCTTGGGACGCCGGTACAACAGCGCGCCATGCTCGGTGTCCTGGCACCTGACCGAGAGGTTCTGCTGACCCACCAGGACCACTGCGGACCCGTCGTGGATCGCACGCTCGACCTGCCGGGCCAAAGCACGTGCTGCGGCGTCGCGCATCGGCCACGGCTCGTCCGCAGCGTGCGACGGGCTCATCGCCTGCCGACGCGCGGATCGCGACCGAACCGGCGGCAGGCGGTTGACCGTCCCCACACCGTCTCACCGGCACCCACCGCCGCGGCGCTCCGCTTCACCGTCTTCACCGTCTCCGTGTTGCCTACGGCCTGAAGTCTCACCACGGCGTCATCCACAGTCGGACTGTAGCGGCCCCCGGGGCAGCGGACACCGGGTTGACGGTGGTCCGCGCATACCGGCACCCGCGGCGCCGCGGACACGCCGCGGCCGGCAGAGGAGGGCATGGTGATCGCCTCCTGTGGAGAATCACGAAGCCGACACGCCAGTGCCGCCGGCGGTCCCGGGTGAGAACCGTGGAGGTCTCGACGCGCGGCAGAGGCCGGACGACCGTCCGGCCGCACCGTCGGTTCGCCGGGTGCGGGACTGTCCCTTCCGCGAGGTAATTCACTTGCTGTGCGCGGGAGTTGGCTGGATACGTGGACGGGCGCCGGTCCGGCCGGTTCGCTGTGCGCGTGGCTACACTGCGTCAAGTCCTCGAGGACCTGGGCCGTCTCGGCAAGTCGCCGATGGTCGCCGCCCAGGCGCGTTCCACCGCCGCGGAGTGGCTCCGGCACGAAGCCCGTGATCCGGGGAACGCGGAGCAGTCCGGGCAGTTCGCGGCCGCGGCGAAGGTGCTTCACGCGCGGGCGCTGGAAGACATCGAGGCGGCCGTCACCACCCAGGTCGACGTGTACGTGGGCTACGGGAAGCGCGGCCGGAGCATCACGGACGACGCCACCGCGGAGCGGATCCGCACCGAGCGCGCACGGGACGAGCAGGACCAGGTGCGCCGGTTGCGCGAAGGCGCAGGGAAGGATGCCGCCGAGGTACCGGGTCACGACGCCGCGTCCCTGCTGGAGTGGGCCGAGAATCGGAAGATCGCGCTGTTGGACGGACCCATCGCGGTCAACCCGAACACGCGCGGCGCCGTGGAGCACGTCGCCAACCTCCGTTTCTCCTGGCACATGGGCTCGGCGGCCGGGTATGGGCGCGGTGAAGTCGCCGCCATCAAGGCGGCCGATGACAGGGTGGCCGCTTGCCTCCTCAGGCAGGCCGACTCCGCCGTCACCGGGCATGTCGCCGTCGAACGCCTCCGGCATCCGGGCGGGCACCGTGCGGTAGCCCGGGGTCTGGGCCCCGAAGCGCCGGGGCTCCCGGGCAACCCGGCCGCCGGACGGGCCGGACATGCGTCGGCCGAGGTGAAGGCGACCGGGCAGCCCCGCGGCGCCGGATACGAGGCCGACAAGAGCGCCGAGTTCTAGGCCGCGGCTCGTGAGTGGTCCACCTTGCTGGAGCGGGAGACGGCGATCGCGGAGGCGGTCGCCGCTACGAGGGCCGGGTTTCCCTGACTCTGGCGTCCTTCGGGCAACGGGCTGACGGCCCCGAGTGCCGGCGCTTTGCCTACGCCGACGGCGGTCGTACGCGTGACGGCATTGCGCTCGGGGTGCGCTGTGCGATCGCCGCCGCGATGTGTGGTGGTGGTGTGGTGTGGGACGAGGCTCGCGTGCTCGGTCCGGTCCGGCCGGAGATCGGGCCAGGTTTCGCGAACCGGTCGTCCTCGCCGCGGCATTCGCGCCGGTCGAGGCCGCGGCGTCACCCGCCGCTGCGGTCTCCCGCCTGCCTGCCGATGTTCACCGCGTATGCGGATTTCAGCCCGCCCGGGTAACCGTCCCGCGGCCGCGCCAGACCGCCCACACGGCGCCGTAGGTCAGGAGCGCCACGGCCAAGCCGCGGCCGAAGCCCGTGGCGAAGTAGAAGCCGACGACCTCGAAGGACTGGCCGTTGTAGGGGCGCATGCGGTGTACGGCCGAGGCGAGGCCGGCGAGGGAGAGGGCGGCGAGGACGGCCAGGCGGGCCGGGACGCCTATGCGGGTGCGGTGGTCGACCGGGTGGGCGGGCAGGGCGGTGAAGCGGCGAGTGGACCACCAGGTGATGGCCGCCAGGCCGACGACGGTGCTGGTGTGTTGGAGGAGGACGAACCACGGGCGGCCGAAGAGTCCTTCGTCGCGGAGCCACGGGGCAACGCGGGCCACGCCGGGGTCGGCGTAGTGCGTCCAGGCGTCCCAGCACAGGTGGGTGAGGGCGCCGAGCCAGGCCGACACGAGGAACCAGCCCGCGATGCCGACGAGTTCGCGGGGGCGTAGGCGGCCGGTGCGGAGGTCGGCGGGGAGGCGGGGCCGGAGTGGGGCTTCGATGCGGGCGCGGATGGCGTCCGGGACGAGGGCGAGCAGCGGACGGAGCAGGAGCAGGTGCCAGACGGCGACGGCGATCGCGGTCAGGACCGGGGCGATGAGGAAGACGCCAGGGACCACGGCGTGCGTGTCGCCGCGGTCGTAGGAGAGCGGGCCGAGGCGCAGGTCGACGAACAGGACGGCGTCCGGCGCCATCGAGCCGAACGCGAGCGCGGACGCGACGAGCGGGCCGCGGCGCGGGGGTTCGCCGGGGATACCGGTGCGGGTGCCAGAGGCGAGCGGCAGGGTCGCGGCGATGTGGCTGAGGGTGAAAGGCATCGAGGCGTTCCGGGTCCCGTCGGTGGCAGGCCGACGGCGGGGTCGCCGGTCGGCTGGGCAGGCAAGGCTATGCCGGTCGGATGATCACACCGGCCGGGGGAACCCCCGTAGTTTCCAGCGTAGTCAGGGCCCGACGCGGCCCACCGCCGTCCACAGGCCCCGTCCACAGCCCTTGCGCGGACGCTGCACACTCTTTGCGCGGCCCCGACCCGGCCCGCTCATGGCATCCCCCGCAAACGGAACCGACCCCACCCTCTTGACGCGCACCGAACGCGATATATCGTGGATGACGGGGTCACACGATATATCGCGTACCGCGTGTCCCCGGGGGAAGCGCGTCCGTCCCAGGCCATGGTGCTCCACCGCGCCTACGGCCGGAAGGAGAGGGGGGATACATGTCCCGATGGACCGTCGCCGAGCCGAAGGTGCTCGACCTCGATCCGGTCCGCACCGTGCGCGTCCGCACCGTCGCCGGCCTCGTCGACGTGGTCGGCACCGACGGTCCGACCCGGCTCGAAGTCGCCGGCCTCGAAGGGCCGCCGCTCGACGTGCACCACGACCCGGACGCCGGCGAACTCGTCGTCGGCTACCAAGACCTGACCTGGACCAACCCGAAGACCTGGCTCGACCGCCACGTCCACGGCCGCTCCTGCCGGGTCGCACTCGCCGTCCCGTGGGACTGCGCCGTCGACACCGCCGTCATGTCCGCCCACGCCACCGTCTCCGGCGTGCACGGCACCGTCGCGGTGCGCAGCGTCGCGGGCGGCATCACGCTCGTCGGCCTGACCGGATCCGTCGAAGCCGCCACGGTCGCGGGGGCCGTCGAAGCCGAATCCCTGGCCGGCGACTTCCAGGTGGCCACCGTCTCCGGCGACCTCACGCTGGTCGAAGGCACCGGCGGACGGGTCCGCGCCCACTCCGTCTCCGGCGCCATGGTCATGGACCTCGACGCCTTCGGGCGCAACGATGTCCACCTGTCGACGGTTTCCGGGGGACTCACCGTCCGCCTCCCCCACGATGGCGACGTGGAGGTGGACGTGCGGTCTTCGAGCGGCACGGTCGGTTCGGCGTTCTCCGAACTCACCGCACGCACCGGATTCGGAACCTCCCGGTTGGTCGGCACGTTGGGCGGTGGTACGGGGCGTCTGCGGATCAGCTCGGTGTCGGGGGACGTCGCGCTGCTGCGCCGGGCGCCGGAAGGAAAGGTATCGGCATGACCCCGGTCTTCGGCCACGGCCGACTGCGGCTGTATCTGCTCAAGCTCCTCGACGAGAGCCCGCGGCACGGCTACGAGATCATCCGGCTGCTCCAGGACCGTTTCCTGGGCCTCTACGCACCCTCGGCGGGCACCGTCTACCCGCGGCTCGCCAAGCTCGAACAGGAAGGCCTGGTCACGCACTCGGTCGAAGGAGGCCGCAAGGTCTACCGGATCACCGAGGCCGGCCGCGCCGAGCTGGCCGAGCGGCAGCCCGAACTCGACGCACTGGAATCAGAAATCCGCGACTCCGTCTACGAGCGGGCCCGCGAGATCCGCGACGAGGTCCGCACCTCGGCCCGCAACCTGCGCGAGGAACTCCGCCAGGCCACCCGGGAGATGCGGGACACCCCGCAGGACACCCCGGGCGCGACGGGCGCGGACCGCGACGGCGCCGCCTCGGGCGGCCCCGGCAAGGACGACCCGGTGTCGGCGTGGGCCAAGAACATCGGCCCTGCCCTGTCGCAGAAGATGGTCGACCTCGCGGAGGGCCTCGCCCAAGGCCTCGCGGGTCTCACCGAGCACCACGCACAGCATCTGGAAGAGGAACTCCGGCGCCGCTTCGGTCCGGAGGGCCCGGGCGACGGGCGCGGCGGGAAGGCGGCCACGGCCACCGGAAAGCCGACCGGCACGACGACGGGCAAGACCGCAGGCCAACCGGCGGGCAAGAGCGCGGGCAAGACGACGGCGAAGCCGGCCCCGGCGGCGGCCGGCGCCGACGACCCGTGGCGCGCCGAGACCGATCCGGCCACGGACCACGGCACCACGCCCTCCGCGGACTCCCCCGCAGGCGAGTCCGGCAAGGCGGGCACGTCCGGGAAGACCGGGAAGACGGCTCCCGGCCTGGACGAACTCGGCCGCCTGTTCGACCGCTTCCGCACCGAGATCGACACGGCTGCGGGACGCGCCGGCCTGACCCCGAGCCAGGTCGACCGGGCCCGCGACGTGCTGGTGCGCGCGTACACCGAGTTGAGCGACATCGTGAACGACCGGTGACGTGACGTTTCTGCACGGCAACGGCAACGGCCACGGCCACGGCCACGACCGCGGCCGCGGCCACCGGAAGAGCCGGAGTGGACCCCCGGGCGCAGCCCCCCGACAGTGGCGCGCCCGGGGTGAAGCGCGCGGTTCGGCTCCCTGACCGGCCGACCGCGCGCGTTCGCGGGGCGCTCAGCAGCCGAAGACCGGCCGCGGGCGCATCGAGCTGACCTTGGAGCCGAAGTCGCCCAGGCCCCCGTTGAATCCGGACGTGACGACGTGCGCGTCGCCCTTGTAGGCGGCGTGCTCGTAGAGGCACCACGTGTCGCCGGTGTTGTTGTTGACCTGGGCGACGTGGTCGTTGAGACGGCCGCTGCCGAACCCGCCCAGGTCGTAGACGCCCTTGCTGAACTCGCCGCGCGCGCCGTTGCCTTCCACGCACAGGGTGGCCGCCGGGCAGCCGATGGCGGACGCCGACGAGGCGAACGCCACGGTGGGCGCGATGAACGCGGCGGACGCGAGGACGGCGATCAGCGGGCGGTGCAGCGAACGCACGGATTTCTCCTGAGAGTTGGTGGGATGCAGTCGGAGACGGGCGGCAACGGCCCGGTCACGCACGGCAGTCCAGCACCGCCCCCGAGGGGAACACAACGGTTGGTTACGGACGTTGGTGCGGCCGGGTGAACCGATTCCTCCGATCGGCCCAGCCGCACAACACCTCAAGGCGCAAGGCGCAGGGCACCAAGACACCGGCCTGGCCGCGACACGGCACAAGCCCGGCCCCCCCGGCACGCCCATGAGCCACCCCGCTCACGAACGCGCCGGAAGGCCGGGCCCGCGGGACCGACCTCGGCGGCGGGCACACGCCGCGGTGCCCACCGCCGGAATCAGGTCGGCCGGTCGTCCGGTCGGCGGTACTCGGCCGTCCTCAGCCGACCTCAGCCGTCCGACTCCCGGATTTCCCGCACCGCCTCCGCCAAACGCCGCCCGTAGTCCGGGTCCGCCGCGTGGAAGTGCGGCAGCACCCGGTCCACGATGTCGTCGCGGGTCACCTGTCCCAGGCTGCCCGCCAGGTTGGCGATCAGCCGCGCCTTCTCCTCGTCCGACATCAGCCGGTACAGCTCCCCCGCCTGCACGAAGTCGTCGTCCTTCACATGCGCCGGGGTCTCGTGCGTGCCGGTGAAGCCCGTGACGGCGAGCGGCGCGCCCAGCGCCTGGCCGGTCTCATACGGGCCGCCGAAGCTGTTCGGCTCGTAGTTCTTCGCCCGGCCGCCCGCGTTGGCCGCCATCGCGCCGTCGCGGCCGTGGTTGCGCGCGGTCGCGGCGTGCGGGGCGTTGACGGCGAGCTGGGTGTGGTTCACGCCCAGGCGGTAGCGGTGCGCGTCCGCGTACGCGAACAGCCGCCCCTGGAGCATCTTGTCCGGCGACGGACCGATCCCGGGGACGAAGTTGTTCGGCGAGAACGCGGCCTGCTCGACCTCGGCGAAGACGTTCTCCGGGTTCCGGTCCAGGACCAGCCGGCCGACCTTGATCAGCGGGTAGTCGGCGTGCGGCCACACCTTGGTGAGGTCGAACGGGTTGAACCGGTAGCGGGCCGCATCCGCCGCCGGCATGACCTGGACGTGCAGCGTCCACGACGGGAACACGCCCCGTTCGATGGCCTGGTGCAGGTCGCGCTGGTGCGAGTCCGCGTCGCCGCCCGCGATCTCGGCGGCCTGGTCGTTGGTGAGCGAGCGGACGCCCTGGTTCGTCTTGAAGTGGTACTTCACCCAGAACGCTTCGCCCGCGGTGTTGACCCACTGGTAGGTGTGCGACCCGTAGCCGTTCATGTGCCGGTACGACGCGGGGATGCCGCGGTCGCCGAACAGCCACGTCACCGGGTGGGTCGCCTCCGGGGAGTGCGACCAGAAGTCCCACACGTTCTCCGCCTCGGTGATGCCGGTGAACGGGTCGCGCTTCTGCGAGTGGATGAAGTCGGGGAACTTCAGCGGGTCCTTGATGAAGAAGACCGGGGTGTTGTTGCCGACGAGGTCGTAGTTGCCTTCCTCGGTGTAGAACTTCAGCGCGAACCCGCGCGGGTCCCGGACGGCGTCGGACGCGCCCAGGTTCCCGGCGACCGTCGAGAACCGCAGGAACACTTCGGTGCGGCGGCCGAGTCCGCCGAGGAAATGGGCGCGGGTGAAGGCGGACACGTCGTCCGTGACCTCGAAGAACCCGTAGGCGCCGGACCCGCGGGCATGCACCACGCGCTCCGGGATCCGCTCCCGGTTGAAACGGGCGAGCTTCTCCAGCAGGTACTGGTCCTGGATCAGCAGCGGACCCCCGACACCGGCCTGCGCCGAGTTCTGGTTGTCCGCGACGGGTGCGCCCGCCTCGGTGGTGAGGACCCGCTCGGATATCGGCCCGGACAGCGGCTCGGTCAAGTGCTCGGACATGCGGTGATGGCTCCTGTCGGCAGTCGGTGGGCGGATGGAGGCGGCGGCGTCACTCCGCGGTGCGGGCGCGGCGGCGTCACTCCCCGGTGCGGGCGCCGCGAGGTCACTCCCCGGCGCGGGCCCGCAGGTCGGCGATGGCCGCGGGGGTCAGCTCCCCGATGAGGCGCAGCCGGGCGACGCCGCCGTCCGGGTAGACGTCTATGCGCACGTGGGTGGCGGGTCGGTCGGGTGCGACGCGGAAGCGGTGCCGGGTGTCCGGCTGGACGGGCGTCGCGGGCAGCAGGTCGAACTCCTCGGCGCCGGCGCCGCTGTCGGATGCGGCGAGCCGGATCCAGCCGGGTGCGTTGCCCTGGTAGTGGTCGGTGTCGACTTCGACCGCGGTGATCAGGGCCTCGCCGGCGAGCCGGAAGGCGACCCAGTCGTGGCCGTCGTCGCGGCGGCGGCGGGTTTCCCAGCCCTCCCCCATCACCCGGGACCGGCCGGGTGCGTTCATGTGCTGCGGCGGGGAGAAGTAGCGGTCGCTGGCGGCGAGCGCGGCGCCGCCGTATTCGGCGGCGAGGACGTCCACGGTCAGGCCGTCGAGGTAGTCCGGGTCGGGGACGACCTCGCCGTGCACGCGCAGCCGGGCGACGCCGCCGTCCGGGAAGATGTTGAGGCGGACGTGGGTGAACCGGCCGTCGGCGGCCACGTCGAACCGGTGCGCGGTGTCGCCCTGGAGCGGGCTGTGCGGCACGATCCCGGTCCATTTCACGTCCTCGGCGAGGACCTCGTCGACCGACG
This sequence comes from Yinghuangia aomiensis, assembly GCF_039542225.1. Lineage (NCBI taxonomy): Bacteria > Bacillati > Actinomycetota > Actinomycetes > Kitasatosporales > Streptomycetaceae > Yinghuangia > Yinghuangia aomiensis. Next base: position 77,344 of record NZ_BAABHS010000025.1, read on the forward strand.
GGATGCCGGGCACGAACGCCGCTTCGACGGATGCGTACGGCGGGTAGTTGCCGAGGAAGTGCGCGGTGTCGACGACGATCCCGCGGATCACCCCGGGCGCGCCGAGGCGGACGACGGCCCAGTCGTGCTCGTCGGGGCGGACGTGCGGCTTGGCCGCGCTGGTGCCGCGGCGGCGGCGGGTCTCCCAGCCGTCCATGATCTGCCCCTTGGGGCCGAACGTGTGGGGCCGGAACTCGGGGGCGCGGTCCAGGAGCAGGTTCTCCTTGTCGGCGAACCATTCGTCGTTGGCGGCGATCACCCCGGCGCCGAGGGAGCGCGCGGCCAGGTTGGTCAGATCGGCGAAGTCGGCAATAGCGGAGGAATCAGCGTAATTCGACAGGCTCTCGGGTGTGGTCATCTGCATCTCCGGTCTCGTGCGGGGGCGCTGACGAAAGATCAGAAACCGGGGGGCGGCGCGTGGCCGCGGCGGCGGCGCTGCGCGGGGGTGATCACGACGCGCCCCGGGCCAGCAGCGTGCCGTGCGGGGTGCCGTCGACGTCGAGGCGTCGGCCGCGCAGCCAGGTGGCGCGGACGACGCCGGCCAGTGCGCGGCCGGTGTAGGGGGTGACCGGGTTGCGGTGGTGCAGTGCGGCCGGGTCGACGGTGAACGCGGCGTCCGGGTCGAACACCACCAGGTCGGCGTCGTATCCGGGGGCGATGGCGCCCTTGCGCCGCAGTCCGGCGAGCCGGGCGGGGCCGGTGGACATCCAGCCGGCCAGGTCGGCGAGGGTGTGCCCGCGGCGGCGGGCTTCGGTCCAGATCGCGGGCAGCCCGAGTTGGAGCGAGGCGATGCCGCCCCAGGCGAGGGCGAAGTCGCCTTCCTCCAGGCGCTTGAGGTCGACGGTGCACGGCGAGTGGTCGGACACCACGGCGGCGAACTCGCCGCCGGCCAGGGCTTCCCACAGGCGGTCGCGGTTGGCGTCCGACCGGATCGGCGGGCAGCACTTGAACGAGGTGTCTCCGTCGGGCACGTCCTCGGCGGCCAGGGTGAGGTAGTGCGGGCAGGTCTCCGCGGTGGCGTCCACGCCGTCGGCGCGGGCTTTGGCGAGCAGCGGCAGCACGTCGGCCGAGGACACGTGCAGGACGTGCACGCGTGCGCCGGTGGCGCGGGCGGCGTCGAGGAGTCCGGCGACGGCGGTCGATTCGGCGGCGTCCGGGCGGGACGCGAGGAAGTCGGCGTAGTCGCGGCCGGCCCGCTGCGGTGCGGCGTCGAGGACCTCGGGCGCCTCCGCGTGGACGATCGACAGCGCGCCGATCCGGGCCAGCTCGGCGATTGCGTCGTCGAGCTGTTCGCGGTTCAGGTGCGGGAACTCGTCGACGCCGGACGGCGACAGGAAGCTCTTGAAGCCGAACACACCCGCGCGGTGCAGCGGTTCGAGGTCGTCGAGGTTGTCGGGGACGGCGCCGCCCCAGAACCCGACGTCGACGTGCACGCGGCCGCGCGCCGCGTCCTGCTTGGCGTGCAGGGCGGCGACGGTCGTGGTCGGCGGGATCGAGTTGAGGGGCATGTCGATCAGCGTCGTCACCCCGCCCGCGGCGGCAGCCCGGGTGGCGCTCGCGAACCCTTCCCACGCGGTGCGGCCGGGTTCGTTGACGTGCACGTGGGTGTCGACCAGGCCGGGCAGCAGCGCCGACTCGCCCAGGTCCTCGACCTGCGGCGCGTCGACCGAGCCGTACGGCTCGACGGCGGTGATCCGCCCGCCCGCGACGACCACGTCGGCCGCGGTCTCGCCGTCCGGCCCGACCACGCGGCGGGACCGGAACACCCGCGACGGGGCACCTGGGGTTTCGGCAAACGGTGCGGTCATGGTGCGGCCTCCTCGTCGGTCGGCTCCGGCAGGTCGCGGGCCACCCGCGCACCGGCTTCCTCCGCGTACTTCCCGGCGTCGGCGAGCGGGTCGCCGCCCTCGGCGATCACGTCGAGCGGGTACGCGCGGACGATCCCGGCCGCCTGGAGCTGTTCCGTGGACAGCTCCAGGCGGCCGCACACCGCCACGACCGGCACCGCGGCGCGGGCGGCGGCCGCGGCGACCCCGGCGGGGGCTTTCCCGTGCAGGGTCTGCCGGTCGAGGCGGCCTTCCCCGGTGACGACGAGCGCGGCCCCGGCCAGGACCGGCGCGAAGCCGAGGAGGTCGAGAAGCAGGTCGATCCCGGGGCGCAGGGACGCGCCGAGGAACGCCATGGCGCCGAAACCCACCCCGCCGGCGGCACCCGCGCCGGGCAGGTCGGCGGTGCGGTCGTTCCCCGGCACGTCCCGCCCGGTGATCACGGCCCAGCGGGCGAGCGCGGCGTCGAGGACCGGCACGTCCTCGGGTCCGGCGCCTTTCTGCGGGCCGTAGACCGCCGCGGCCCCGGTGGGGCCGAGCAGCGGGTTGTCCACGTCGGAGGCGATGACGACCTCGATGCCGCCGTAGCGGCGGCGAAGGTCGGCCGCCTCGATGCGGTCCAACGCGGACAGGGCGGCGCCGCCGGGCGGCAGCTCGGTCCCGCGGGAGTCGAGCAGCCGCCCGCCGAGCGCCTGCACCAGGCCGGCGCCGCCGTCGGTGCAGGCGCTGCCGCCGAGACCGAGGACGATGCGACGCGCCCCCACGCGCACCGCCTCGGCGATCAATTGACCGACGCCGTAGCTGCTCGCGGTCAGCGGCGCGGGCACGCCGCCGGGCAGTTTGACCAGCCCGGCGGCCTCGGCGAGTTCCACCACGGCGGTGCTGCCGCGGAGGGCGAACGAGGCGTCCACGGGCTGCCCGGTCGGCCCGGCGACCCGGGCGGGGACCCGGCGGAACCCGGCGGCGACCGCCGCGTCGACGGTGCCGTCGCCGCCGTCCGCGACCGGCATGAGACGCAGGTCGGCTTCCGGCAGCACGCGCCGGATGCCGTCCGCGATGTGCGCGGCGGCCTCGGCGGCGGTGAGCGTGCCCTTGAACTTGTCGGGCGCGACGACGATCTTCGGCGGATTCACAGGACACGCTCCTTTCGGGGAAACCAGGGGACTCCGACGGTAGTGAGGCCGGACGCGGGACGGGAGCCTGTGGACAACGGGCTGTGGACGACGGACCGGCCTGGTACCCGCGCGGGCGCGACCGCTCTCCTTCGGACGGTAGACCAACCGGCCCGTCCCGCGGCGCCGACGCGGCGCCGGCTCGTCCGAGGGGTTGCGCCACCCGGCGGCACGGGCCGCGACACCGGTTCGTGTGCCGCCGGGTGGGGCTTGGGGGCGGCCTACGGCGAGGCCGCCGGATCCCGGCCGGAGCCGGGGGCGCGCAGCGGGGCCCGGCGGGAAGACGGTCCGGGTCGGTGCCGGACCCCGCGGTTCCGGGGCCGCCGGGAACCCCGCTTCCGCGGGTCTCCGGCGGCACGCTCCGCTACGGCGCGGGCTCGAATTCCCGCACGGCGTCGATGGCCGGGCCGTGCGGTGTGTTCGCCTCGCGCTCGATCATGATCTCCACCAGGACCGGCCGGGACGTGGTCCGGGCCTCCTTGCGCGCCCATTCCAGCGCGTCCCGGATATCGCCCGGTTCGAGGACGCGGCGGCCGGAGCAGCCGTACGCCTCCATGATCTTCACGTTGTCGGCGCCGTAGTCGTCGTAGTGGATGTCGACCTGGTAGTTCATGTCGTACGGGATCGACGCCTGCCGGATGAGCCCCAGGTACTCGTTGTTGAGCATGACGATCACGAACGGCACGTTGTACTGCGCCGCGACCGCCAGCTCCTCGACGAGGTACTGGAATCCGTAGTCGCCGACGATTCCGACGACCTCCGCGTCCGGGTCGCTGTTCTTGAGCGCCTTCTTCACGCCGATCGCCGCCGGGATCTCCCAGCCGAGCGGGCCGGCCTGGCCGCAGATCTGGTAATGCCGCGGCTTGTAGGCCTTCTGGTGCTGGCCGCCCCAGATCTGGTACAGACCGATCGCGGTGACGAAGTAGGCGTTCTCGTCGAAGACTTCGTTGATCTCCTTGTACGCGCGCGGCGCCTTCACCGGCACCGTGTCGAAGTCCTCGCGCCGGGTCAGCGTCGCCTTGAGTTCCTGCACGCGCGCCACCCAGTCGCCCGCCTCGCGGCGGATCCCGCGCTCGCGGGCAGCCTCCAGGAGCGCCCGGAGGAACAGCCGGGTGTCCGCCACGATGCCCAGGTCGGGCTCGAACACCTTGCCGATCTGCGTGGGTTCGATGTCGACGTGGATGAACTTCCGCTGGCCGCGGTACACGTCCAGCGTCCCGGTGTGCCGGTCGCCGAACCGCGCACCGAGCGCCAGCACGAGGTCGGATTCCAGGAACGACGCGTTGCCGTACCGCTGCGACGTCTGAATGCCCGTCATGCCGCTGTAGAGGGGGTGGTCTTCGTCGATCGAGCCCTTGCCCATCAGGGTGACCTGCACGGGGATCTGCAGCAGCTCGGCCAGTTCGACGAGTTCCTCGTGCGCTTCGCCGATGATGACGCCGCCGCCGGACAGCAGCAGCGGGCGCTCGGCGGCCAGCAGCAGGTCGAGGGCCGCGTCCACGCGCGGCAGGTGCGGGTGCACCTCGGCGACCGGCAGCGGCGCGTCCAGATCCGGGTCCCACAGGATCTGCTGCTGCTGGACGTCCAGCGGCAGGTCGATCAGCACCGGCCCCGGACGGCCCGACCGGGCGATCCGGAACGCCTCGCGGAAGATCCACGGGGCCTGTGCGGCCTCCTTGACCTGCACCGCCCACTTGACGACCGGCTTGGCGATCTCGACGATGTCGACCGCCTGGAACGCCTCCTGGTGCAGCTTGCTGGAGACCGCCTGGCCGGTGATGCACACGATCGGGATCGAGTCGGCGTGCGCCGTGTAGAGACCGGTGATCATGTTGGTGCCGGCCGGGCCCGACGTGCCGATCGCGACACCCACGTTGCCGTTGGTGCGCGCCCAGCCGTCGGCCATGTGCGTGGCGCCTTCTTCGTGCCGGACGATCAGATGCTCGATCGTGCCGTCCTTCTCCAGCGCCTTGTAGAGCGGCAGGATCGCCGCGCCGGGGCAGCCGAACGCGGTGTCCACACCCTCGGACTTGAGGACGTGCACGACTGCGTCCATCACCGGCATGAGCTGCGGGGCCATCAGGCTTCCCCTCCGTTCCCGGTTCCGTTCCCGGTCGCCGCGCCGCGCGGGCTCGGCGCGAGGCCGTTGAGCCGCTCCAGGCCGAGCAACAGGCCGCTGTGGTCGAGGCCGCCGTCGCCCTGCGCGCGCAGCGCGGCGACGAGCTGGGTCGCGAGGGCCCCGAACGGCAGGACGAGGCCGAGTTCGCGGGCCGCCTCGGAGACGATGCCCATGTCCTTGTGGTGCAGGTCGATGCGGAAGCCCGGGGCGAACTCGCGGGCCCGCATGCCGGCGCCCTTGCGGGCCATCACGGTGCTGCCCGCGAGGCCGCCGCCGAGCACGGCCAGCCCCGCCTCGGTGTCGACACCCGCGCGTTCCAGGAACAGCAGGGCCTCGGCGACGAGTTGGATGTTGCCCGCGACGATCAGCTGGTTCGCGGCCTTGACGGTCTGGCCGGCGCCGTGCGGCCCGACGTGCACGATCGTCTTGCCGAGCGCCTCGAACAGCGGCAGCGCGGCGGCGAAGTCGGCGGCGTTCCCGCCGACCATGATGGACAGCACCGCTTCGATCGCGCCCGCCTCGCCGCCGGACACCGGGGCGTCCAGGACGCGCAGCCCGAGCGCGGCACCGGCTTCGCCGACGGCCACCGACGTGCTGGGCTTGATGGAACTCATGTCGACGACGAGGGTGCCGGGGCGCACGTTGGCGAGCACGCCGCCGTCGCCGTACATGACCTCTTCGACCTGCGGGTCGGCCGGGACCATGGTGATCACGGCGTCCGCGTCGCGGACCGCGTCGGCGATGTCGTCCGCACCGTGGCCGCCGGCCTCGACCAGGCGGTCGATCTGCGGGCGGGTCAGGTTGTATCCGGCGACCTCGTAGCCGGCCTTGAGCAGGTTGGCGGCCATCGGGCCGCCCATGATGCCCAGGCCGACGAAGCCGATCTTGCGTATCGCGGGGGTGTCAGTACTCGTCATCAGGCGTTTCCCTCCCCGGAGCGCCGGTCGCGCGGGAGCCAGCCGAAGCTGTCCGTGCTCGGGCCCGCGGGCTTGTATTCGAGGCCGATGCGTCCGCCGTAGCCGACGTCCGTCAGGCGGCCGAACAGGTCGTCGAAGTCGAGGCCGCCGGTGCCGGGCTGTCCGCGGCCCGGGCTGTCGGCGATCTGGACGTGGCCGAAGCGGTCCGCGTACGCCGCGATCACCGCCGGCAGGTCCTCGCCCATCACGGCGAGGTGGTACAGGTCGCACAGGAACTTCGCGTTGCCGAGCCCGGTCGCCGCGTTGACCGCGTCGACCACGTCGACCGCCGCCTTGGCGGAGTCGAGCTGGTACCGCGGGTTCTCCACGGTGTTGACCGCCTCGACCAGCACGACCGCGCCTTCGCGGTGCGCGGCCTGCGCCGCCAGTGCCAGGTTCTCCAGGGCGAGTTCGCTCTGCGCCTTGGGGTCGAGGCCGTCGACGCGGTTGCCGTAGAGCGCGTTGAGCGCCCGGCAGCCCATCCGGGCGGCGAACCCGGCCGCGACGTCGATGTTGGCGCGGAACCGGTCGGAGTCCGCGGGCCGGGACAGCAGCCCGCGGTCGCCCGCGGGCATGTCCCCGGCATCGAAGTTGAGGCCCACCAGCCGGACGCCCGCGTCTCCGAACGCACGCTCCAGCGCGTCGAGTTCCGCATCGTCCGGGGTCGGGCCGGCGAACGGCCACCACAGCTCGGCCTCGGCGAAGCCGGCGTCGGCGGCGGCCTGCGGGCGGTCGAGCAGGGGCAGTTCGGTGAACAGGATCGACAGGTTGACATCGAAGCGCAATACGGCGCTCACGGACTCACCTCTTCCACGGCCGTCTTCCGTGATCTCCCGCAGGGCGATTGCCCGGTGTGGCGAGCAGCACGGCTCAGATTCCACGATGCGGAAGCAAGATTCTGCTTAACGGAATGATGCCACGCGCCTTCAACAGTTTGTCAATGCCGCCCGGAGGCCAATCCTGGATTAGTCGATTTCCGCTGGCTAGGGTTCAGCGCGTGCGATTGAAGGTGGAGTTCACGACAGAGCCGTTCGAGCTGGAGCAGGTCCCGGCGCATGCGCTGGAGGCGCGGCGGATCGTCGCCGAGGCCGGCCTCGACGTCGAGGTGGGGCCGTTCGGCACCAGCGCGGAGGGCGATGCGGAGACCGTGCTCGCGGTGGTCGACCGGCTGTTCCGGGACACCCTGGGCGTCGGCGCGACCCGCATCTCCGTGCAGGTCACCGCCGTCCCGGCGGCCGAGGAGCAGGCATGACCGAGCCCGCGCACCCGCTGGTCGACGCGGTCAAGCCGCTCGTGGACGCGATGGGCGCGGCACTGGTCGCGCCCGGCGACGCCCGCCCCGAGGACGTCGTGCTGTCCTGGGAGGGCGCTCCCGTCGTCGCGGTACGGCTCCCGCACCTCGGCGCCGCCCTCGACCGCCTGCTGGCCGAAATGGAACGCCAGTTCGGTGGCCCGCTCGCCGACCTGGGCCGCGAGGACAAGCAGCGCGTCGTGCGGGTCCTGGAGGAACGCGGGGCGTTCACCATCCGGCACGGCGTCGAGTCCGTCGCCGCGGCGCTCGGCGTCAGCCGGTTCACCGTCTACAACTACCTGAACCGGGAGCAGGGCGACCGCTAGGCCGCGCCTGGTGGGACCCCGATCGCCCTCCCCCGTTTGGGCGTTCCTCCAAAACCGGGCGTTCACCCGCCCGGTTGATCCACTTCAACAAACTGTTGACGGCGTGTCGGCGGGCGACCTACCGTTCCGGAAGACCGCGGTTCCGACGATCGGACGCGATGACTCCTACGGAGGTCCGGCGTGGCCGATCACCCGGGATCCACGGCTCCACCCGGCACGTCCGGCACCCCGGCGGCGTCCGGCGCCGCCGGGCTCGCCCGGCTCAACGCCGCCGACCCCGCCGAGGCGGTCAAGCTCCTCGGCGAGGTCTGCGCGAGCCGGCAGTGGATCGACGCGGTCGCGGGCCGCCGCCCGTACCGCCTCCTCGACGAGCTGTACGCGTCGTCCGACCTGGCCACGGCCGGGATGACCGACGCCGACCTCGACGAGGCGATGGCCGGGCACGCGGTCATCGGCCGGCCCCGCGCGGGCGACGACCAGTCGCACCGCGAACAGTCCGGCGTGCACGGCGCCGCCGCCGACACACTCACCGAACTCGCGGACGGCAACGCCGAGTACGCCGCCAAGTTCGGCCACGTGTTCCTGATCTGCGCGAGCGGCCGCAGCGCCGCCGAGATGCTCGCCGCGCTGCGGGCCCGGCTCGGCAACGACGCGGCCACCGAACGCGCCAACGCCCGCGAGGAGTTGCGCAAGATCAACCGCCTCCGGCTGGCGAAGCTGGTCGGCGCACCGGAGCCGCGGGCATCCCGCGGCTCCGGCAAACCCACTTCCCACCCCTCCGATCGACCAGGGGCAGGCATGACCGCCATCTCGACCCACGTCCTCGACACCAGCGCCGGCGACCCGGCACGCGACGTCCCCGTGGAGCTGGCCGTCCTGGCCGCGGACGGCAGCTGGCAGGTGCTCGGCACCTCCGCGACCGATGCCGACGGCCGCTGCCCCGGTCTTCCCCCGGTGTCCCCCGCCCCCGCGACGGTACGGCTGCGCTTCGACGTGGCCGCCTACCGCGCCGGGCGCGGCGAAGACGCCTTCTTCCCCGAGGTCCAGGTGGTCTTCACCACCGATCCGGCGCGCCCCCGCTATCACGTTCCGCTGCTGCTCAACCCGTACGGATATTCCGTTTACCGAGGGAGCTGACCCCATGCCGATGGTGCTCGGCCAGAACCAGTACGGAAAGGCGGAGACCCGGATCGTCCGGGTGCGCCGCGACGGCACTCGGCACGAGGTCAAGGACCTCAACGTCAGCGTGGCCCTGTCCGGCGACCTCGCCGACACGCACCTGACCGGCGGGAACGCCGCCGTGTTGCCGACCGACACCACCAAGAACACCGTCTACGCGTTCGCGCAGGAGCACGGCGTCACCTCCGCGGAGGACTTCGCGGTGCTCCTCGCCCGGCACTTCGTCGACTCGCAGCCGACCATCCGGCGCGCCCGCATCCGCGTCGAGGAGTACGGCTGGAACCGGATAGCCCGCCCCGAAGCCGGGCACCGCTTCATCGGCGCCGACGAGGTCCAGCACTCGTTCGTCCGCGACGGCGCCGAGACCCGCACGACCGAAGTCGTCTACGACGGCGAGCGGTTCCGCATCATCTCCGGCCTGAGCGGACTCGTCGTCATGAACACCACCGCGTCGGAGTTCTGGGGCTACATCAAGGACCGCTACACCACGCTCCGGGAGGCGTACGACCGCATCCTGGCCACCGAGGTCAACGCCCGGTGGGTGTTCGGATGGTCCGGCGACGACCTCGCACCCGTCCCGTTCGAACGGTCGTACGCGCAGGTCAAACGGCATCTCCTCGAAGCGTTCGCGGAGACCTACTCCTACTCGCTGCAGCAGACCCTGTACGCGATGGGCAACCGGGTCCTCAACAACCGCCCGGAGATCGACGAGATCCGCCTGTCGCTGCCCAACAAGCACCATTTCCTGGTCGACCTGGAGCCGTTCGGGCAGAAGAACGACCACGAGGTCTACTACGCCGCCGACCGGCCGTACGGGCTCATCGAGGGCACCGTGCACCGCGAGGGCGTCGTCCCCGTCATCCCGATCGACTGACACCGGGCGGCCGGACCCGGTCGGCCGAGCCCGATCGGCTCACCCCTGTTCCCCCGGCGGCGCGGTCCCGGCCGACCCGCCGCCGGGCCCGCCTGCCGGCTCCCGGCCGCCCGGTCACGCGACAATTGCGCCGAGGGAGGGGCGACCAGCCCGGAGGGGCGACCACCGCGAAGGGGCGGCCACCGTGACCCGCATCGTCATCGAGAACGCGCACATCGCCACCGTCGACCCGGACGACACCGAGATCGCCGGCGGCCACGTGGTCGTCGCCGGGAACCGCATCGAAGCGGTCGGCTCCGGCCCCGCGCCCGCGGTCCCGGACGTGGTGCGGCGCATCGACGCGTCCGGCCACCTGGTCACCCCGGGCCTGGTCAACACCCACCACCACTTCTACCAGTGGATCACCCGCGGCCTGGCGCAGAACTCGGCGCTGTTCGACTGGCTCGTCGAGCTGTACCCGACGTGGGCGCACATCGACGACGCGCTGTGCCACGCCGCCGCGCAGGGCTCGGCGGCGGCGCTCATGCTGTCGGGGTGCACGACGGCGACCGACCACGCCTACGTCTTCCCGCGCGACGGCGGCGACATCCTCGGCGCGGAGATCGCCGCGGTAGCCGCGCTGGGTCTGCGGTTCCAGCCCACCCGCGGGTCGATGGACCTGAGCGTCGACGACGGCGGGCTGCCGCCGGCGAGCGTCACCGAGGACACCGACGAGGCCCTCGCCGCGACCGAGGCCGCGATCGACCGCTGGCACGACCCGTCGTTCGACTCGATGCTGCGGATCACCGCCGCACCGTGCTCGCCTTTCTCGGTGTCCGCGGAACTCCTGCGCGGCGCGGCGGAACTGGCCCGCCGCAAGGGCGTGCGCCTGCACACCCACGGTTCCGAGACGGTCGAGGAAGAGCGTTTCTGCCGCGAGAAGTTCGGCATGGGTCCCACGGACTACTTCGCCTCGCTCGGCTGGCTCGGCGACGACGTGTGGATGGCGCACTCGATCCACATGTCCGACGCCGACATCGCCGCCTTCGCCGCCACCCGCACGGGTGTCGCGACCTGCCCGTCGTCCAACGCGCGCATCGCCGCGGGCACCGCCCGCGTGCCCGCGCTGCTGGCCGCGGGCGTGCCGGTCGGACTGGGCGTGGACGGCGCCGCGTCCAACGAATCCGGCGAACTCGGCACCGAGCTGCGCATCTTGGCGCTGCTCAACCGGGTCGCGTGGGGCCCGGACGCGATGCCGGTGCGTCGCGCGTTGCGCGTCGCCACCATGGGCGGTGCTCAAGTCCTGGGCCGGGAGCGCGAGATCGGCAGTCTCGAACCGGGCAAGCTCGCCGACCTCGCGGTGTGGAAACTCGACGGCTTCCGGCACGCGGGGATCGCCGACAAGGTCGCCGCGCTCGTCCTCGGCGCGGCGGCACCGCTGACCCTGCTGCTGGTCGACGGCATCCCGGTCGTGGAACACGGCCACCTGACCCGGGTCGACGAGGACGCCATCGCACGGAACGCCGCCGACGCGGCCGCCACGCTCGCGCGCCGCGCCGGTCTGCACTGACCTGGGCGTGCCGGTCCAGGCCGGCTTGGAAGACAGGGGCAAACCCGGCCGATCGGCGCCATCGCGTCGACATACCAAGGGAATTGAGTACGGGTACTCATGTTCCGCCCGGGACCGCGGATGAGCATGGGGCGACGCCGGTTCCGTCGGCGAGTGCGCAAGAGGGGCTTCCCTCGGTTCTCCCCAGCGGGGGAAGCCCCGGCACTCCGCCGAATCCGCCCGGAAACTCGCGACCGCATCCCGTGCCGCGAAAGGAGCACCCGGTGGTGCCTTCCGAGTCCCCGCCGCGATTCCGCGACGACCTGTCCACCATCTACGACTTCATGGACGAGATCCTCATCCGGTGCCCCCGCTGCGGAGCGCTCGCGACGGTCGCGGCGTATCCGAAGCGGCTGGTGCTGTCGCCGTTCCAGTCGCGCCGGCTGAGCTGCCGGGCCTGCGGGCACGTCCGGGACAAGGACAGCGGGGTGTACTCGATGCCGGACCCGGATGCGCCCGCGATGTACGACCCGTACTTCGCGCTGCCGCTGTGGCTCCAGGCGCCGACCGGGCACGGGCTGCTGTGGGCCTACAACCTCGACCACCTGGCGCTCATCCGCCGTTTCGTCGCGGCGGAGCCGCACGAGGACGCGTGGACCGAGGAGGGCCTGCGCATGACGCTGGTGTCGCGGCTGCCGCGGTGGATCGCGCAAGCGGGCAACCGCGCGGAAGTGCTCCGCGTGATCGCCCGCTTGGAGGCGTCGGTCAGCTCTCGCGGCCCAGGGTCTTGAGATAGGCGCGCCAGCCGCCGTACTCGGTGATCTCCTTGTGCGCGCCGGTCTCCAGTTCGCCGACGCGCAGGACCATCGAGAACGACGCGGAGCCGTCTTCGAGCTTGATGATGCCGAATTCCAGTTCGGCGGGCTCGGTGGGCAGCAGTTCGTCGCGCAGCACCTCTTCGGGGACGTCGTAGACCTCGCCCTCGATCTGCGCGGTGCCCGCCGGGTCGGGCAGCAGGCCCGGGCAGCGGTCGGCGATGGAGAAGAACCGGTAGCCCGGCGCGGTGCGGGTCTTCATGACCAGCGGCGCGCCCTTGAGGTGGTGGTGGAAGGGGCCGCCTTCCATGGCCTGGCCGTTGAGGAACATGCGTGCCATGCGGGACTCCTGTCGGGCGCGGACGGGTGCGGGGGTGCTTAGGAGTGCTTAGTTAGGGGTGCGGAGGGTGCGGAACGGCCGGGGCCGTCGCCGGGACGCGCCCCCGCGACCGGCGGGCGCCGCCCGGCCGTTCCGCGCTTGAGGGGGCCGCCGGTCGTGCGGCCCCGGCGGGTGCCGGGCGGGCTCAGTCGAGGAGCGCGCAGCCCGGCACGGTGAGGAAGTCGGCGAAGTCGTCGGCGAGGGCGACCTTGAGGAAGAGGTCGCGGGCGTCGGCCCAGCGGCCGCCGTCGAACGCGGTGTCGCCGAATTCCTCACGGAGCGAACCGAGTTCTTCGGTGACGAGGCGGCGGACGAGTTCCGTGGTGACCTTCTCGCCGGTGTCGGACAGCACGACGCCGTTGTGCACCCACTGCCACACCTGGGAGCGGGAGATCTCCGCCGTGGCGACGTCCTCCATCAGGCCGAAGACGGCGACCGCGCCGTGGCCGCGCAGCCAGGCTTCCAGGTAGCGCAGGCCGACGCCGACGGCGTTGTGCAGGCCGCCGGAGGTGGTGCTGCCGCCCGCGGACGCCACGTCGAGCAGGTCGTCGGCGGTCACCTCGACGTCGGGGCGCTGCCGGTCGAGCTGGTGCGGGCGGTCGCCGAGCACCGCGTCGAACGCGGCGCGGCACACGGGCACCAGGTCGGGGTGCGCGACCCACGAGCCGTCGAAGCCGTCGTCGGCTTCGCGGTCCTTGTCGTCGCGGACCTTGGCCAGCGCGGCGGCGTTCGCGGCGGCGTCGCGGCGGGACGGGATGACCGCGGACATGCCCCCTATGGCGTAGGCGCCGCGCCGGTGGCAGGTCTTGACGAGGAGTTCGGTGTAGGCGCGCATGAACGGCGCGGTCATGGTCACCGCGTTGCGGTCGGGGAGGACGAACGCTTCGCCCGCGTCGCGGAAGTTCTTGACGATGGAGAACAGGTAGTCCCAGCGGCCCGCGTTGAGCCCGGAGGCGTGGTCGCGCAGTTCGTAGAGGATCTCGTCCATTTCGAACGCGGCGGGGATGGTCTCGATCAGCACGGTGGCGCGGATGGTGCCGCGCGGGATGCCGAGGACGTCCTGGGCGTGGTTGAACACGTCGTTCCACAGCCGGGCTTCGAGGTGGCTCTCGGTCTTCGGCAGGTAGAAGTACGGGCCGGAGCCGCGGGCCAGGAGCCGGGCCGCGTTGTGGAAGAAGTACAGGCCGAAGTCGAGCAGCGCGCCGGAGACGGGGGTGCCGTCGACGAGGACGTGGCGTTCGTCGAGGTGCCAGCCGCGCGGGCGCATGACCACGGTGGCCAGTTCGTCGTCGGGCTTGAGGCGGTATTCCTTGCCTTCGGCGGTGGCGAAGTCGACGCGGCGTTCGTAGGCGTCCACCAGGTTGCGCTGGTGGGCGATCACGTTGTGCCAGGTGGGCGCGGACGCGTCCTCGAAGTCGGCGAGCCAGACCTTGGCGCCGGAGTTGAGCGCGTTGATGGTCATCTTGCGGTCGGCGGGGCCGGTGATCTCCACGCGGCGGTCGCGCAGCTTCGGCGGCGCCTCGGCGACCGTCCAGTCCGCTTCGCGGATCCCGCGGGTCTCGGGCAGGAAGTCCAGGCGGCCGGTGCGGGCGATCTCGGCGTACTTCTCGCGGCGCTTGGCGAGGAGTTCGGTGCGGCGCCCGCCGAACCGGCGCTGCAGGTCGGCGACGAAACGCAGGGCGTCGGTGGTGAGGATCTCCTCCCCGCGCGGCACGGGGCCGCCGGTCACGGTGACGACCGGTGCGGTCATGTGACTCACTCCTTGTTGGTGTGGGGGGGTGGGGTACGCGGAAAGGGGCGGCCGGGTCCCTGCGGTTCAGCTAACCGCAGGCGCGGTCCGCCGCCGGGCCGACACGTCGATCCTCCCGGGTGGCACGGCGACTTCTGTAGAGTGGACATTAGTTTCCGAGACGCGGAAATTCAACAAGTTGTTGAGACGTCGTGGTGGAGGGTATGGAATGGCCGAGCGGGCGACCGGCGGCGTGCAATCCCTGGAGCGGGCCTTCGACCTGCTCGAAGTCCTCGCCGACGCGGGCGGCGTCCTCGGCCTGAGCGACCTCGCGGCCCGGTCCGGGCTGCCCCTGCCGACCATCCACCGCCTGGTCCGCACCCTCGTCCCACTCGGCTACCTGCGCCAAGACGCCTCGCGCCGCTACACGCTGGGCCCGCGCCTGATCCGGCTCGGCGAGACCGCCGGACGGCTGCTCGGCAGCTGGGCCCGCCCGTACCTGGCGGAACTGATGGAGTCGACCGGCGAGACCGCCAACCTCGCGGTACTGGAATCCGGCGAGGTCGTCTACGTCGGCCAGGTCCCGTCCCGGCACTCGATGCGCATGTTCACCGAAGTCGGCCGCCGCGTACAGCCGCACTGCACCGCCGTCGGCAAAGCCCTCCTCGCGCAACTCCCCGAAGACCAGGCCGCCCGCGCCCTCGGCACCGGCCCCCTCACCGCGCACACCGCCTACACCGTCACCGAACCCGCGGAACTCCTTCGCCAGTTCGCCCAGATCCGCGACCAGGGCTACGCCATCGACGACCAGGAGCAGGAACTCGGCGTCCGCTGCATCGCCGTCGTCGTCCCCGGCGCCCCCACCGCCACCGCACTGTCGGTCTCCGGCCCGGAAGCCCGCATCCGCGCCGTCGACGAAAAGGACCTGGTCGCCACCGCCCAGGAAATCGCCGCCCGCCTGGGACAGGCACTCGGCAGCGGCGCGGACGTGGCGGAGTAGCCGCGCCGTACCCCCTGCCCGCGCCTGCGGCTACTCGACGTCGATGCCGAAGTCGCCGACGAGTTCCTCCAGGCCGCCGCGGTAGCCCTTGCCGCCGATGACGAACTGCCAGTCGCCGTTGGAGCGGCGGCGGAACGAGCCGAGGACCAGGGCGGTTTCGCCGCCGCGGCCGTCGGATACCTCGAGTTCGTCGAGCGTCTGCGCGCCGGTGCCGTCCGACAGGAGGATCTTCGCGTCGGTGAAGCCCGCCAAGTCGGCGTGCGGGTTGACCGTCGGGTCTATCGCCGCGACGAGCACCACCCGGTCGGCGCGGGCGGGCAGCGCGTCGAAGCAGACGCGTACGGCGGCCTTCGCCGCACCCGTCGCCGGAACGCTGCGGACCGTGCCGTCCGGGGTGGCGTCGTTGTTGAAGAACACGAAGTAGTCGTCGGACAACACCCGGTTGCCCTCGCACACCAGCGTGCAGACATCCAGGGCGACGCTGCCCGACCAGACCATGCCGAGCACGTTCGCGTCCGCGTCGGAGGTCCCGGGGGCCGAGGCGGCGGGGGCGGCGGCCTGAGCAGGCCGCGCGGCGGCACTGCCGCGGCCGCGGCGGCCCGCGTTGCTCGCGTCCAACCGGCCCTGCAGACCGCACTGTTCGAGCAGCTGGAGCAACTCCGCGCCGTTGATCAACGTCATCGGCTTGCCGCGCACGAACGTGTAGGACGTCGGCCCGAACCCGGACGTCGTCACCAGCACGCCCTTGTTCGCCCCGGTGTCCAGCACCGTGCCGTACAAGTCCCGCACCGCCGTCGGCGGCACCGTGTTCCGGTACCGCTTCACCTGCACCACGATCTTCCCGCCGCTCAACGGATCCGGATCGTGCGCATCCACGTCCACGCCGCCGTCACCCGAGCGCACCGTCGTCACGGCCTGCAATCCGCGCGACCGGAACAACTCCGCGACCAAGTTCTCGAACTCGATCGGGTCCATCGTGAACAAGTCCGGCGCCTCGTCCGAACCGCGCGACACCACCACCGGGCTCGCCTCCGCCGGACGGCGCGCCGGCGGCACCGCCGCACGCTGGTCCGGCTTCGTCGACAACGCCCCCGACAACGGCCCCGTCAGACACTCCACCGCGGACACCTGCGCCAGGTTCAGCCGGTCGAAATCCGCCCGGGCCACCGCCGCCGACGCCAGCACGATCTCCGTACGGTTCCCCGTCGCCGGATCGTGGTCGTCCACGAACCCGTTCACCGCCGCCGAATCCAGCACCCCGAACTCGTCCGCCGCGAACACGTCCCGCAGCACCAGCAGCACGCACTGCGCCAGCAGATCCCGGTAGATCCCCCGGCGCTGCGCCGCCGACCGCGCCGTCTCCTTGTCCTGGTCCGTCGACGGCATGTACCGCACCGACTTGACCTCGGGCACCACCTCGAACGCGGGCAGCTCCCAATCCAGCACCAGCTGCTTGAGATTCGCGTCGTAGGACGCCGACACCCGGCGCGGGAAGTCCTGCGGCCACACCGACGACGCGTACAGCACCGCCGAGAAGAACTGGATCGCCGCCTCGCTGTCGCCGCTGCGCAGCGTCTCCGCCAGATCGCGGATACCCGCGTTGTGGCGGCGCAGTTCCGCGAGCCGGGTCGCCGCCCACTGGTCGTACTGCCGCCGGTACTCCTCCAACTGCCGCAGCCGCTGCGTCTCCGCGGCCTGCGCGGCATACCAGTCCCGCTCGAACCGGGCCCGCGCCTCCTGCTGCGCACGCTGGTTCGCACCCATGCCCCAACCGGAGGAAGAAGGCTGGTAGTTCGCCTGGTTCGGCATAACGATCGGCACGGCCAACTGCCCCGGCGCGAACGGCTCGACCTGCTCCGGCACCAGCATCGCCGAACTGCGGAACGCCGGCGCACCCGTCCCCGCCGCCAGCAAGCCCTCCAACGCGGCTACCTGCGCGTCGATTTCCTCGGTACGCGCCCGCGCGTCCGCATCCCGGCGGCGCCGGTACTCGGCCTGCTGCTCGCGGTGGTTCTGCGCCATCGCCCGCTCCGCGGCACGCTGTTGGCGTTCGCGTTCGCGGCGCTCCTGCTCGACCGCGCGTTGCTGCGCCTGCTGCCGGCGCTGCTCCTGACGCTGGGCCTCGGCCCAAGTACCGATCAATCCGTTGGTGCGCCGGGTCATGCCGCGACTTTAGCGCGCGCGGCCGACTGGCGTACGGGCGGCCGGGAACCTCGTGGCCCGGATCGTCCGGAGCGCCCGTCAGCGGAGTCGGTGCAGGTCGCCGGGGGTGTCGATGTCGTACGGGTCGGCGACGTCCGCGCACTCGACCGGCCGCAGTTCCGCGGCGTGCGCGCGCAGGAAGGCGCGGGCGCCGGCATCGCCGCGCGCGCTGTCGGCGACGTCCGGCCACCAGCGGGCGGCGAAGAGGACGGGGTGGCCGCGGTCGCCGTGGTAGGTGGCCGCGGCGAGGTCCGCGCCGTCGCGGAAGGCAGCGGCGAGACGGGCGACGGCGGGGGCGCCGATGCCGGGCATATCGACGAGGGTGACGACGGCGGCCGCGGCCTCGGGCGGCAGCGCGGCGAGGCCGGCACGGAGCGAGGAGCCCATGCCGGAGGGCCAGTCGGGGTTGTCGACGGGGAGCGTGCCGGTGAGGTCGGCTTGATCGCGGACCCGGTCGGCGGCGGCGCCGAGGACGACGACCACACCCGCACAGCCGCCGTCGCGGAGCGTGCGGATCCCGTGCTCGACGAGGGGGCGTCCGTGGTGCGGGAGGAGGGCCTTGGGGCGGTTGCCGAGGCGCGAGCCGGAGCCGGCGGCGAGGAGGAGACCCCAGACGGGGGTGTTTTGCATGGTTCTTCCACCCTACAGATCGCGAGGTGCGGGGCTCACCCGCCGGATTGCTCCGCACATCGCGAGCACGTGCAGGCCGGCCATACGAGAGGTGATGGAGGAACTCTGGTTCGTCATCGACGAGACGGCCCTACGGCGCAAGATCGCCCCGACCGACGTCATGCACGAGCAGTACGAGCACCTGCTGACCGTCTGCGCGAGCCCTTACGTGCAGATTCAGGTTCTCCTGCTTGCCGTCGGCCCACATGCAGGACTGGCCGGACCCGTGAGCCTCCTCGACGTGCCCGGCCAAGGAACGGTCGTTTACGCGGAAGGCGCGGCGGGTGGGCATTTGCTGTCCCGGTCGGAGGACGTGCACGAACAGGAGCGTCGTTACGATCTGTCGCGGGCTGACGCCCTGTCGCACGCCGACTCCACACGCTTGATCCGAACCATCCTGGAGAATCTGTGAGCACTCCGAACGGCGCCGCGCAGAAGTGGCGCAAGTCGTCCTACAGCACCGGCGACGGGGGCAACTGTGTAGAGGTGGCCGACGGCCTCCACGGCGTCGTCCCGGTGCGTGACAGCAAAGACCCGCAGCGCCGGACCCTCGTGGTTCCTGTGTCCTCCTGGGTCGCCTTGACGTCCACGGTCAAACGCTGACACTCCCTGTCCCCCGAGGGCGGCCCGTCATCCGACGGGCCGCCCTTCCCGTTGTCCGGCAGCTGGCAGGGGTGATCCAGTCCCCCGCACAACCCGCCCATCCCGGAAAAATCAGATGCCTCCCCGCCCCCCTCCCCGTACCGTCGGGCACCATGGCCGACCCCACGTCCGCCGCGTCGACGCCGTCCACAAGACACCGCCCGTCGACCACGGCATCACTGCTTCGCCTGCGCCCGTTCGTGCGCCCGGCGCGCACCCGCTTGGCCCTCAGCGCCTCGGCCGCGCTGCTCGGCATGGTGACCGGCCTGACCATCCCGCTGGTCATCGCGCACGTCGTCGACGGGCCGGTCGCCGACGGCGACACCGCCGCGCTGTGGCCGTGGGCGGCCCTGCTGCTCGGCCTGGGCGCGCTCGAATCGACGTTCTTCTGGGCCCGCCGCATGCTGTCCGCCCGCCCGCTCACCCGCGTCGAGGAGTCGATGCGCAACGCGCTGTACGACCACCTCCAGACCCGCCCGATCGCCTTCCACGACCGCTGGCAGTCCGGCCAGCTCCTCTCCCGCGCCACCCACGACCTCGGCCAGCTCCGCCAGTTCCTCTCCTTCGTCGTGGTGTTCCTCGCGGTCAACTCGAGCGCGTTCCTGATCGGCACGATCGTGCTGTTCGTCCTCGACCCGCTCCTCGCCGCCCTGATCACCGCCGTCTCCATCCCGGTGTTCGTGGCCGGCACGGTCTTCGAACGCCGCTACCGCGTCGTGGCCCGCCGCGCCCAGGACCAGTCCGGCGACCTCGCCACGGTCATGGAGGAGTCGGTGCTGGGCATCCGCATCCTCAAGGCGTTCGGCCGCCACCGCGCGATGGACCGCCGCTTCGCCACCGTCGCCCGCGACCTGCGCCGCACCGAGATCCGCAAAGCCCGCATGCTCGGCACCACGTGGGCGGTCCTCATCGCCGCCCCCGAGCTGGCCATCGCCGCGGCGCTCTACCTCGGCGTCCGGCAGGTCGCCGACGGCGCCACCACCACCGGCACCCTCGTCGCGTTCTTCACCACCGTCATGTACCTGCGCTGGCCGGTCGAGTCCATCGGCTGGCTGCTCGCCGCGACCACCGACGCCGGGTCCGCCGCCGGACGCTACTTCGAGGTCCTCGACTCCACGGGCGAACTCCCGGACACCACCCAGCCGATCGAGCCGGACAAGGTGCACGGCGCGCTCGCCTTCGAAGGCGTCCGCTTCCGCTTCCCCGACGCCCCGCCCGACACTCTCGACCTGCTCCGCGGCATCGACCTGGCCGTCCGGCCCGGCGAAACCGTCGCCTTGGTCGGCGCGACCGGCAGCGGCAAGACCGCCATGACCGCGCTCGTCCCGCGCCTGTACGACGTCACCGGCGGCCGCATCACCCTCGACGGCACCGACATCCGCGACCTGCCGCTCGCCCGGCTGCGCGGCATCGTCGCCGTCGCGTTCGAAGACCCGGTGCTGTTCTCCATGAGCGTCCGGGAGAACGTGCTGCTCGGCATGCCGAACGGCACCGACGAGGACGTCGAACGCGCCCTCGCCGTCGCCCAAGCCGACTTCGTCGCCGACCTGCCGTGGGGCCTGGACACACGCGTCGGCGAGGAGGGCATGGACCTGTCCGGCGGCCAACGCCAGCGCCTCGCGCTCGCCCGCGCGGTCGTCTCCCGTCCCGCCGTCCTGGTCCTCGACGACCCGCTGTCCGCACTCGACGTGCACACCGAGGCCCAGGTCGAACGCGCACTGCGCAACGTCCTCGCCACCACCACCGCCCTGGTCGTCGCGCACCGCCCCAGCACCGTGCAACTCGCGGACCGCGTCGCCCTGCTGGAGAACGGCCGGATCACCGCCGTCGGCACCCACGACGACCTGCTGCGCCGCAGCGCCGCCTACCGCGCGCTCATGTCCGCGGACGCGCCCCGGCTGCGCGGCCCCGCCCGCACCCCGCGCCCGGCCGCCGAACCCGCCGAGGAGGCGGTGTGACCCCCGACGACACCACCGCACCGACCCGCCCCTCCATGGGGCACGCCGACCTCGACACGCCCGGCGACAGCCACGTGGACAGCCACGTCGACGCCGACGTCGACACCCACGTCGACCCTGCCGAGCTGCGCGCCTGGCGGGGCATCAGCTCCCGGGCCACCGACGACATCTCGCACGACGAAGCGGAGGCCGAGGACTCCGGCGCGGTCGCCGACGGCCAGGACCTGGGCGCCGCCCGCGCCGGCGACGCGCGGCGCCTGCTGGCGTCGCTGCTCGCCCCGCACCGGGCGCTGCTCGCGCTCGCGGTGCTGGTCACCATCGTCCAGCAGGCCTCCCTGCTGGTCGGACCACTGCTGATCGGCTTGGCCATCGACCGCGCCGTTCCCGACGCGATCGACGGCGACACGGGCACGATCGTGCTCGTTTCCGTCGCCTACGCCGTCGCCGGACTGGGCATCGCGGCCTCGGAGTTCGCGTTCCAGAACATCGCGGCGCGGATCAGCCAGGGCATCCTGCTCGACCTGCGCGAGCGGATCTTCACGCACGCCCAGCGCCTCAGCCTGGACTTCCACGAGAAGTACACGTCGGGCCGCATCGTCTCGCGCGCCACCGACGACGTGAACTCCGTCCGCGAACTCCTCGACGACGGCATGGACGGCATCAGCGCCGCCTTGCTGACGTTCGTCGTCTCGCTCGGCTTCCTGTTCTTCCTCGACGTCCCGCTCGCCCTGCTGGTCGCCGCCGGGCTGATCCCGGTCGGGATCGTGCTGCGCTGGTACCGGCGGCGTTCCGCACCGATGTACCGGCGCCGCAGCACCGCCGTCGCCGCCGTGATCACGCACTACGTGGAGACCGTCAACGGCATCCGCGCCGTGCAGACGTTCCGCCGCGAGACCCGCAACCGGCGGATCTTCCGCACCCTCAACCGCGGCTACACCGGGCACGACGCCGACACCATCGTGCTGTTCGCGTGGGCCGCGCCGATCCTCATGCTGATCGGCCGTCTCACGCTGGCCGCGGTGCTCGTCGTGGGCGCGTTCCGGGTGGCCGACGGCGGGCTCGAACTCGGCGTCCTGACCGCGTTCGTGCTGTACGTGCAGCGCATGTACGACCCGCTCGACGAACTCACCATGTTCCTCAGCACCTACCAAGGCGCCGCGGCGGGCCTGGAGAAGATCGCCGGGCTCCTCGCCCAGCAGCCCGGCATCGCCGAGCCCGCGCACCCGGTGGCGCTCCCCGAGCGGGAGCCGGGCGCGGGCAAGAGCCGGGCGATCGTCTTCGACGGCGTCCGCTTCGGCTACCAGGACGGCGTGACCGTGCTGCCCCGCGTCGACGTGGCGATCCCCGCCGGGCAGACCGTCGCCCTGGTCGGCGCGACCGGCGCCGGCAAGTCCACCGTCGCCAAGCTGCTCGCGCGGTTCTACGACCCGACCGAAGGCGCCGTCCGCCTCGACGGCGTCGACCTGCGGGATCTTCCGACCGCGCGGCTGCGCGGCGAACTGACCATGATCACCCAGGAATCGTTCCTGTTCTCCGGCTCGGTCGCGGACAACATCTCCATCGGGCGCCCGCACGCCACCCGCACGGAGGTCGAGGACGCGGCCCGCGCGATCGGCGCGTACGACTTCATCGCCGGCCTGCCGGACGGCTTCGACACCGACGTCCGCAAGCGCGGCGCCCGGCTCTCCGCCGGCCAGCGGCAACTCGTCGCCTTCGCGCGCGCGTTGCTCGCCGACCCGGCGGTGCTGCTGCTCGACGAGGCGACGTCGTCGCTCGACATCCCCGGCGAACGCGCCGTCCAGCACGCCCTGGCGACCGTGCTGGAAGGCCGCACGGCGGTGATCATCGCGCACCGGCTGTCGACCGTGGAGATCGCCGACCGGGTGCTGGTCGTCGACGGCGGGCGCATCGTCGAAGACGGCACGCCCGACGCACTCATCGCCTCCGCCGGGCGCTTCGGCGGCCTGCACGAGGCGTGGCGCAACTCCCTGGCCTGAGCCGCACCCCGAGCCGCACCCGAGCCGCACCCTGAAGCCGCACCAGGGGGCTCCGGACCGAGCCCCCTCAGCCCGTCACACCGCGCCGGGCAGCCCCCACTCGCGGGCGACGATCTCGTACGACCGCAGCCGCGCCTCGTCGCCGTGCACGTTGCAGATCACCATCAGCTCGTCCACCTCGGTCCGCGCCGCCAGTTCGAACAGGCCGCGCCGCACCGTCGCCGGATCGCCGATGACGTGGTCGCCCTGGTAGGCGCGCACGAACTCGCGCTCCGCCGGGGTCCACGGGTGGTTCTCCGCTTCCTCCGGGCTGGGCAGCAGCCCCGGCCGTCCACCGCGCAGCCGCATCATCGCCAAGGCCTGCGCGAGCGCCAGCCTCCGCGCCTCCTCCTCGGTGTCCGCGGCGATCACGCCGGCCGCGATCATCGCGTACGGCTCCTTCAGGTCCTCCGACGGCTGGAAATGCTCGCGGT
This sequence comes from Yinghuangia aomiensis, assembly GCF_039542225.1. Taxonomy (NCBI): domain Bacteria; kingdom Bacillati; phylum Actinomycetota; class Actinomycetes; order Kitasatosporales; family Streptomycetaceae; genus Yinghuangia; species Yinghuangia aomiensis. The sequence goes on from NZ_BAABHS010000025.1 coordinate 100,518, forward strand.
ACAGCCGCAGCGCCGGGATCGTGTTCGCGGCGCTGAAGTGGTGCGCGAACGCGAACGGCAGGCCCAGAATGCCCGCCAACTGAGCGCTGTAGCCGCTCGACCCGAGCAGCCACACCGGCGGCCGCGACGCATCCCACTCGCCGCCCCCCGCGATCCCGTTCGCCGGGCCGGGCACGGCGTTGATGTGCCCGTACGGATGCCCCTCCTGGAACGACCCGGACAGGAAGCCGAGCAATTCCCCCAGCTGCTGCGGGAAGTCGTCCGGCCCGGACTGCTGGGCACTGCGCCGCAGCGCGCGCATCGTCGCCTGGTCGGTGCCCGGTGCCCGGCCGAGACCGATGTCGATCCGCCCGGGCGCGAGCGCCTGCAGCGTGCCGAACTGCTCCGCGACGACCAGCGGCGCGTGGTTCGGCAGCATCACCCCGCCGGAGCCGAGGCGGAGGGTGGTGGTGTGTGCGGCCAGGTGCGCGAGCAGGACCGGCGGCGAGGTGGAGGCGATGCCGGGCATGTTGTGGTGCTCGGCCACCCAGAAGCGGTGGTATCCCCAGCGTTCGGCACGGCGGGCCAGCTCCGCGGTGGTGCGGAGGGCCTGGGTGGCGGTGTAGCCGGTGCCGACGGGGGCGACGTCGAGGACCGACAAGGGGATGTCGGGCTTCTCGGGCTCGCCCTGCTCGGCCGGTGCGGCGGGTTCCGTCGCGTACACGGTCGGCGACAGGCGCACGGACTCGGCGGCGGACTGGGGCGCGGACTGCGGGTTCGACACGTCGGAAGGCACGTCAAAGGGCAACATGCACATGCCGGGGCTTGTTCCGCCGGCGGGCGCACCGGCGCTGTGGAATACGCCACCCCTCCCCTTCCTGTGGACGGACCGGTCCGAAGCCGCGCGGCCCGTCCACAGCCTCGGGGGGGTCAGCTCCCGTTCACGCCCTTGGACACCCGCGCCCCCAGGTCCGGGTCCACGTTCGTCCAGTACTCGATGACCTTCGGCCGCAGTGCGTCGCCGACGGGGCCGTCGCTCGTCATGTGGTCGACGATGTTCGCGGCCAGGTGCTCGCGGTCGGTCTCGGACAGCACCTCGCGGTAGAGCGTGCCAGGCTGGCCGAAGTCGTCGTCCTCGGCGTGCAGGCGGTAGGCGGAGCGCACGATCTCGCCGGTCACGCCGTAGCTCTCGTCGGCGAACGGCGACGGGTCGGCGACCGGGCCGCCGTACGTATTCGGCGCGTACACCGGGTCGCCGGGGTTGTCGTACCGCATGGCGCCGTCCTTGTTGTACGAGTGGACGGGCACGGCGGGCCGGTTGACCGGCAGCTGGAGGTAGTTCGTGCCGATGCGGTGGCGGTGCGTGTCCGGGTAGCTGAACAGCCGCCCCTGGAGCATCTTGTCGGGGCTGGCGGCGATGCCCGGGACGAAGTTCGCCGGTTCGAAGGCGGCCTGTTCGACTTCCGCGAAGTAGTTGTCCGGGTTGCGGTTGAGGGTCATGGTGCCGATGGGGATCGCCGGGTAGTCGCCGTGCGGCCAGACCTTGGTGAGGTCGAACGGGTTGAACCGGTAGTCGGCGGCGGCCTCGAACGGCATGATCTGCATTTCCAGCGTCCACGACGGGTGGTTGCCGGATTTGATCGCCTCGTGCAGGTCCCGGATGTGGTAGTCCCGGTCCTCCGCGGTCATGGCCGCGGCCTCGGAGCCGGTGAAGTTCTCGATGCCCTGGTCGGTCTTGAAGTGGTACTTGACCCAGAACTTCTCGCCGCCGCGGTTGATCCACATGAAGGTGTGGCTGCCGAAGCCGTTCATGTTGCGCCAGGTCTTCGGAGTGCCGCGGTCGCTCATCAGGAACGTGACCTGGTGCGCGGAGGCGGGCGTCCCGGTCCAGAAGTCCCACTGCATGTCGTGGTCGTGCAGGTGGGTGTCGGCACGGCGCTTCTGCGAGTGGATGAAGTCGGAGAACTGGCTGGGGTCGCGGATGAAGAAGATCGGCGTGTTGTTGCCGACCAGGTCGTAATTGCCTTCCCGCGTATAGAACTTGATCGCGAAGCCGCGCGGGTCGCGGACCGTGTCGGGGAAGCCGAGTTCCCCGGCGACCGTGGAGAAGCGCAGGAACATCGGGGTTTCCCGGCCGGGCTGGAAGAGGTCGGCCTTGGTGTACTGGCTGACGTCCTCGGTGATCTTGAGGACGCCGTGTGCGGCGCCGCCCTTGGCGTGCACGACCCGCTCGGGGACGCGTTCGCGGTTGAACTGCGCCATCTTCTGGATCACGTAGTGATCCTGGAGGAGCAAGGGGCCGTTCGGGCCGACGGACTGGGAGAACTCGTCGCTCGGGGCGACGATGCCGGCGTCGGTGGTGGTCGTGGGGCGATCGGTCATCGCGCTTGTCCTTTTGTGGGCGTGCGCGGACTCGGTCGGACCGAACGGAATCAGCCCGATATGTCCGGCTTGTCCGTAACCCCTTGCCCGAGGCACTCCGGGCACAATCCCCAGAACGTCACTTCCGCCTCGTCGACCGCGTATCCGCGGGTCGCGTCCGGCGTCAGGCACGGCGCCGCCCCCACCACGCAGTCCACGTCCTCCACCCGCCCGCAATTGCGGCACACGAGATGGTGGTGGTTGTCCCCGATCCGGGCCTCGAAACGCGCCGGATGATCGGCGGGCACGATCCGCCGCGCCAAGCCCGCGCGGACCAGCGCGTGCAGCGTGTCGTACACCGCCTGCGTCGACACACTCCCCAGCCGCCCCCGGGCCGCACGCGCCAGCGCTTCCGCATCGCTGTGGGGGTGGGTGCGGATCAAGTCCAGGATTGTGGCGCGGGCAGCCGTCACGCGCAGCCCCGCCGCGCGGAGCTGAGCGGGAATGTCCTCTCGGTCCTCGGGGGACGGCCCGGCCATGGTTTCAAATATAGGAGGAATCTGGAGCAGTTCAAGATATGGGACATCGCCGGAAAGCGAATCCGCGTGATCATGGACCGCGCCCGAAGGCCCGACCTGGGCGGCGAGGGCCGATTGCGCCGTCGGCGAACCCGCCCGCCGCCCGGGAAGCTCTCCCACCCGCGCCGCGTTCCCCCATCACCACGCGCGTGCCCAGGGGGTTCCCATGACCGCACGGCCCATCGCCCACCGATCCGACCCGTCCGAGCCCGACGACCCGGCGCCGCCCACGACGCCGCCGCCCCTCACCGGTCCCGCCGACCCCGACGCCCCGGCTCTGGACGCCTATTCGCGGACCGTCTCCGCCGTCGCCGCCCACCTCACACCGCGGGTGGCAGCCGTCCGCGTGTCCCTCCCCCGCGGCGAAGGCGCCGGATCCGCCGTCGTGTTCACCGGCGACGGGCTCCTCCTCACCAACGCCCACGTCGTCGGCCGCGCCCGGGGCGGCACCGCCGAGTTCGCCGACGGCACCGCCGCACCCTTCACCGTCGTCGGCGCCGACCGGCTCTCCGACCTCGCGGTGATCCGCGTCGCCGCCGACACCCCGGAGCCCGCGGTCCTCGGCGACGCCGACAAGCTCGTCGTCGGCCAACTCGTGGTCGCCGTCGGCAACCCGCTCGGCCTCGCCGGATCCGTGACCGCGGGCGTCGTCAGCGCCCTCGGACGCTCCCTCCCCACCCGCAGCGGCAACGCCGCCCGCGTCGTGGAGGACGTCATCCAGACCGACGCCGCACTCAACCCGGGCAACTCCGGCGGTGCGCTCGCCGACTCGTCCGGGCGCGTCGTCGGCATCAACACCGCCGTCGCCGGGATCGGCATCGGTCTCGCGGTGCCGGTCAACGCCACCACCCGGCACATCGTCCAGGCACTCATCGACGACGGCCGGGTCCGCCGCGCCTACCTCGGACTCGCCGTCACGCCCGCACCGCTGCCCGCCGACATCGCCCGCCGCACCGGACAGCAGCGCGGCCTCCGGATCGTCGAAGTGGTCCCCGGCAGCCCCGCCGACCACTCCGGACTGCACCGCGACGACCTCGTCCTCACCGTCGCCCGGGAACCCGTCGGCGACGCGCAAGGCCTGCAGCGCAGCATGTTCGCCCACGCGATCGGCGTGCCGCTCGCGATCACCGTGCTCCGCAACGGCGCGATGGTCGACGTCATCGCCGTCCCGGGCGAGGAGAACGGCTGACACCCGGGTGACCCCCGGCCGGCTTCCGGCCGACCTCCGACCGATCGAGCGCCGGATCAGCCCACCGGCTTGGCCGAGAACACCAGCCCCGACGCCGGCGCCACCAGACCCAGCCCCGGCTGCCCCTTCACCTGCGGCCCCGCGCCCAAGGCCTGGCCGCCCTGCCGGTTCACGAACACCACGCCGCCGCCGCGCGCCTGCGGCTGCCACTGCTGGCGCGCATCGCGGCCGCAGTCGTCCTGCACGGCATGCGCGTCCTTGCCGCCCCGTATGTCGAGGCACATGTTGCTCGACCGCGAGACCAGGTACACAAAGCCGCCGCCCGCGTCCTGCACCATCCACTGCTGATTCGTTTTGCCTGCGCCGGGCTGGAACAGGATGATCGGCGCGTTGTCGTCCCGGTCCGCGCCGTACACGTCCATCGCCTTGCCCCCGACCGTCAGCGTGTAGACCTTGCCGCCGGTCAGCGCGGGCTTGGTCGCGGTCGGCGTCGGCGACGCGGTGGCCGACGCGGACGTCGACGCCGGAGCGGACGTCGGAACGTCGCTCGGCGGGGCCGACGCCGGCGGGCCGGACGTCGCACTCGTGCTCGGCGTCGCCGCGGCCGACGAGGCGCCCTTGCCTCCGCCGCCACCGCCCAGCACTCCGGTGATGCCGCCGACGAGAACGCCGATCACCGCGGTCGCGATCAGCGCCGCTATGACGATCCGACGAGACAGCATGGCCAGAACTCCTTCCGGACCGGCCCGGCGGCGGCCCCTCAGGGCGGACATACTCCCAGACCGGCCGCGGAAGACGGCAAGCGCCGTCGGGCCGCGCGGCCCGACGGCGCTTGCCGTCCACGGGAAAACCCCGGGTCAGTGGCTCGATCCGGTGAACTTCAGACCGAGAATCGCCACCACCATCAGGGACAGGAAGAAGATCCGGGCCGCCGTCGCCGGCTCGCCCAGAACCAGAATGCCCAGCAGACCCGAACCGACCGCACCGATGCCGACCCACACACCGTAGGCCGTACCGATCGGCAACGTCTTCGCGGCAATCGACAGCAGCACCATGCTGCCGGCGATACCGGCAACGGTCAGCACACTGGGAACGAGACGGGTGAAACCCTCGGTGAACTTGAGGCCGATCGCCCACCCGACCTCGAGAAGACCGGCAATACCGAGCAGAACCCACGCCATGACGACACCCCACACGCGTCGTCGTCGTGGCCCGGTACGTCGCACTCGTCGGGAACAGGCCGCCCATCGGGCCCGTCCCCACCAGCCTCTCAAACGCCCCGCGGCAGACCAAACCCCCGGCCGGTGACATCGGTCACCGGACCGGCACAGACCAGCGCAGACCGGCCCACGGAAACCGCGGCGCCTCGGAAATGACGCGAAGACAGATGCGGAGACCTCAGAGATACAGGCCGGTGGCCTCGCCGGAACCCTCCACCCGCTCCGCCGCCACCGCATGCAGGTCGCGCTCGCGCAACAGCACATACGCCACGCCGCGCACCTCCACCTCGGCGCGCTCCTCCGGGTCGTACAACACCCGGTCGCCCGCCTCGACGGTGCGCACATTCTGGCCCACCGCGACAACCTCGGCCCACGCCAGCCGCTTGCCGACCTGCGCGGTCGCCGGAATGAGGATGCCGCCGCTCGACCGGCGGTCCCCCTCGCCGGCGTCCTGCCGCACCAGGACGCGGTCGTGCAGCATGCGGATGGGGAGCTTCTCACCGAAGGCGGAAGACTGGGAAGCGTCGGAACTCACGCATGAAACGTACCCGCCCCGGCGCCCGCGCGTGACACCAGGGCGACCAACCCGCGACCGATCCGCGCCATATGAACGAACGGCCGCCCCGGGAAACCCCGAGACGACCGCCCGCACACCGAAAAACCACCGCACCACCGCCGCAGCACGGCGGCGTGGCGGCGTGGCGGCGGAGAACCGCTACTTCTTCCGCTTCCCGCGCCGCTTCACCACGATCACCAGCGCCAGCACACCGGCCACCCCGCCGACCACCGGCGCGATGCGGTCCATACGCGGCGCACCCGTGTCCGGGTCGACGAACTGCGCGCGGATCTGGTCCGCCGTCCGCTTCGCCACGTTCGCCGGCTTCACCCGGTCGACCAGCTCGTCCAGCGTCACCGCGAGGTTCGCGCGCGCCCGCTCGATCTCCGCCTCGATCTGCTGCGGCGACCGCGGACCGGCCGGCGCCGCACCGTTCGCGCCCGAGCCGTTCGCCGGCTCGATCCGCGAATGCTCCGCCTGAGCCGTCACCGGCCGCCCCAGCGCCGCCCGGCCGGCCTTCTCCAGGTCCGCCGGGGAACGCTCCGCGCCGCCGTGCCCGTTCTCGCCCACAGCCCGTCCTCTCGCTCCCGCCGCGTCGCACACCGCGCGTTCTGCGCGTGTGCCCCCAAGTCAAGCAGGTATCCCCCCGGGCATGCCGCATCCGGGTGGTCTCAGCCGTGTTCCGCGTTCGGTCAGGCCCCTGGCTCCACCCCGGGTTCAGCCCTGCCCGGCCGTGCTTCAGCCGGATTGCCGGGCCACGAACGCCTGCGGGGCACAGCGCTCGCAATCCGGCAGCGCATAGCCGTACGGCAGCTCCAGCCGGTGCGCCTCCCGCAGCTCGCGGTCGGCCAGCAGCTCGCGCGTCGGCCCGTCCGCGGCGATCACCCCACCGGACAGGATCAGCGCCCGCGGGCACAGCTCCAGCGCATACGGCAGGTCGTGCGTCACCATCAGCACGGTCACGTCCAGCCGCGCCAGGATCTCGGCCAGCTCCCGGCGGCTCGCCGGGTCCAGGTTCGACGACGGCTCGTCGAGCACCAGGATCTCCGGCCGCATCGCCAGCACCGTCGCCACCGCGACCCGGCGGCGCTGCCCGAAGCTCAAATGGTGCGGCGGCCGGTCCGCGAACGCGGTCATGCCGACCTGCTCCAACGCCTCCCCGACGCGCGCGTCCAGCTCGGCGCCGCGCAACCCCAGATTCGCCGGGCCGAACGCGACATCCTCGCGCACGGTCGGCATGAAGAGCTGGTCGTCGGGGTCCTGGAAGACGATGCCGACCCGGCGGCGGATCTCCTGCAGGTTCCGCTTGGCGACCTCCAGCCCGGCCACCCGCACCGTGCCCCGCCCGGTGCCGGTGTCCGCGGACAGAATGCCGTTGAGGTGCATCACCAGCGTCGTCTTCCCCGCACCGTTCGGCCCGAGCAACGCAACACGCTCGCCGCGGCCGATCCGCAGGTCGACGCCGAACAGCGCCTGATGCCCGTCCGGGTACGCGAAAGCGAGCCCCTCGACCTCCAGCGACGCGGGAACCGCCGCCCCGCCGTCCTCGCGCGCCGCCGGGATCCCATCAGTTTCGACCATGGCGTCCATCCTCACGCATGCACCAGCCAGGCCGCCGCGCAGGCCAGGGCCGCGGCGGCCGGCAACGCCGCCGCCGCACCCCACTGCGCGGCGGACGCCCGGACGTCGACGATCACCGGCATCGTGCCCGTGTAGCCGCGGCTCAGCATCGCCAAGTGCACGCGCTCTCCGCGCTCGTACGAACGGATGAACAACGCACCCGCCGACTTCGCCACCACCGGAAGCTGCCGCACATCCCGCGCCTGGAACCCGCGCGACTCCCGCGCCACCTTCATCCGGCCCATCTCCCCGGTGATCACACCCGAGTACCGGAGCATGAACTGCATGATCTGCACCAGCAGTTGCGGCATCCGCAGCCGCTCCATGCCGAGCAGCAGATCCCGCAACTGCGTGGTCGCCGCCAGCAGGATCGACGCCACGACGCCCAGCGTGCCCTTCGCCAGAATGTTCCACGCACCGAGCAACCCGTTGTGACTGACCGTCAGCCCCAGGAACTCGGTCTTCTCACCGCCCGCCAGAAACGGCAGCGCGACCGCGAACACCACGAACGGGACCTCGACCACCACCCGCCGCAGCACATACCCGGCCGGCACCCGGCCGACCACCGCCACGGCCGCCAGCAGCAGCGCGTACACCCCGAACGCCCAGAACCGCTCACGCGGCGTCGCCACCACCGCGAACACGAACAGCACCACCGCGACGAGCTTGCACTGCGGCGGCAGCCGGTGCAGCGGCGTATCGCCCGGCCGGTACAAGTCGTGCGCGTGCCCGGCACCCATCAGACGACGCCGCCCCGACGCGGTCCCGCGCCCGTCATGCGGTGTCCGCCTGCGGCTCCTTCGGCGCGCCGCGCCGCTTCACCACCCAGAACACCCCGGTCCCGACCAGCAGCGTACCCGCGACACCCAGCACACCCGCCAGCCCGCCGGAGACGCGCTCGTTGTGCACGCCCTTCACCGAATAGTCGGCCAGCGGACCGTCCGCCATCTCGTGCGGCTTCTCCTTGGCATCGATGCCCTTGTCCGCGGCGACCTTCTCCAGCCCGTCCGGGCTCTGGCTCGCGTAGTAGCTGAACACCCCGGCCAGCACGAGCGCGACCAGCGCACCCGCGATCAGCAGCGTCCTCGTCCGGACCTTCACGCGCTTCACGATCGTCACCCGATCCTCCTCAAACCCGCGCCGCAGGGGCGGACTGCTCGGCGCCGGAGCGCAGTTCGAGCGTCCGGGCCAGCCCGCGCGCGCCGTACACCAGGTCGGGGCGCACCGCGAGCACACTCGACACCGTCGCGGCGGTGATGAGCGCCTCGCCGATGCCGATGAGCACGTGGACGCCGATCATCGCGCCCGCGACCTTCGCGATCGGCACATCCGTCGTGCCGCCGATCGCGTAGATCGCCGTGAACACCACCGCACACACCGGCACCGACACCAGCGCACCGACGAACCCGGCGGCCGACACCGACTTGCGGGTCTTCGGCAGCACCTTCACCAGCACCCGGAACAGGCCGTAGCCCACCACGGCCGTGGTGATGCCCATGACGGTGATGTTGACGCCGAGCGCGGTCAGCCCGCCGTCCGCGAAGAACACCGCCTGCATCAGCAGCACCACCGACATGCACAGCACACCGGTGTACGGGCCGACCAGGATCGCCGCGAGCGTCCCGCCGAGCAGATGCCCGCTGGTGCCGGACGCGACCGGGAAGTTCAGCATCTGCACGGCGAAGATGAACGCCGCGACCAGCCCGGCCAGCGGCGCGGTCCGTTCGTCGAGTTCCTTGCGTGCGCCGCGAAGGCTGATGCCGACGCCCGCGGCGGCGACCACGCCCGCGGCGACGGAGACGGGCGCGTTGATGAACCCATCGGGCACATGCATGGGGACCTCCCCCGAGAGAAGCGGCGGTGCGGACGTGTGGCTGGTGAGCCGTCCGATTTTATGGGTCATGCTCGCACTTGCAAAAGATGTGCAACAAGCCGACCCCATCACTCCGGCGCACGCCCGGCGCGTTGTTTGCCGTCGTCGGACCCCGCACCTAGCGTGGCGAGACGAACCCGCGGCCCCGCACCCCGCTCCACCGGACCTGCCACCGCCGCGCCGCCCGACCCGAAACCGACCCGAAAACCGACCCGAAAACGAGGCCCCCGTGAGCGACCGACTCACCACCGGCGACACCGCCCCCGCCTTCACCCTCAAGGACGCCGACGGCAACGAGATCTCCCTGGCCTCGCACCACGGCCGCAAGGTGATCGTGTACTTCTACCCCGCCGCCCTCACCCCCGGCTGCACCAAGCAGGCCTGCGACTTCACCGACAACCTCGCCCTCCTCGCCGACGCGGGCTACGACGTCCTCGGCATCTCCCCCGACAAGCCCGAAAAGCTCGGCAAGTTCCGCGACAAGGAATCCCTCAAGGTCACCCTCCTGTCCGACCCCGACAAGGCCACCCTCACCGCCTACGGCGCCTTCGGCGAGAAGACCATGTACGGCAAGAAGGTCACCGGCGTCATCCGCTCCACCTTCGTCGTCGACGAAGACGGCAAGATCGAACACGCCTGGTACAACGTCCGCGCCACCGGCCACGTCGCCAAGCTCCTGAAGGACCTGAAGATCGCCGCGTAGACACGGCCGGACACAGGAAAGGCGCCCCACCACTCCGGGCGGGGCGCCCTTCCAACCTCTGCGCTCTAGTGCTGTGACCGGAAACGTTCACCGGGTGGCCGGGGTGGTCAGGCTGCTTGGGTGAGGGGGCGTCCGCCGTAGCGGACGCCCTTTTCGCTGCGGACACGGGCTCGTTCGCGGCGTTGGGCGGCGAGGAGGTCGGGGTCGCGGGTGTGGGTGTTGCG